>VXTH01000152.1:0-5763 GCA_009837565.1 Chloroflexota bacterium
CTACCAATTGGTCACTCTCGGTCTCCAACGGGGAGGGCTTCGAGACTCTTCTCAACGTTCATGGCGATGAACGTCACCACCGACGCAGTCCAGGTCTGTGGCGGCGTCGGGTTCATGAGAGAGATCCCGCTGGAGAAGCGGATGCGAGACGCCAGGATCTTCCAGATCTTCGAAGGCGCCAATCAAATCCAGCGCATGGTCATCGCCCGCAACATCCAGAATCGGTACTTCGCCTAGGCCTCCTCAGTTCCGCTCGAAAAACACCAACTGTTCCTTACACAGAACAGGCATGACGTCCGCGCCTGGGCCGATGACGGGTGGATTACACCACTGGCACTTGACTTTCCCGAACGTGTATTCGCATAATCAATGATATCGAAGTCGTACACACATTCTGTGTTGCAAGGAGTAACCCGATGCCTGTGCTCGCCCATGAACCGCCGTTGATCGACGACGAACCGCGGTCGCCAATCTCAGCCACGACGTTGTCCGAGGCAGACCTCAATCAGATCCTCGATCACCTCGGCGGCAGTCGCGTTTCTCTGGATCGTGCCAGGGGAACGCCAGGCCGATTCGCTGCGTTGTACCAGCGCATACGTCACCGAGAGGCGCACCTGTACAACTCCAGCGAAGTCGACCCGGCATTTCCCGCCCCCTACCTCAAGGCGACGCCGTGGCAGACTGACTTGCTTCGGCGGACCTGGTCGCAACTACGACAGCGTCTGACCGAGCACCCGCTTCGTGTACACGTCGAGCCTCCAGACGACTCACCTTCCGCTCGTCAGGCCGCGGACAACCTGGAGCATGTCCTCGAGCAGGGATTGCGTCAGATCGAGGAGCGTTCGCATCTCTCGCTCCAGGCCGATCTCGGATACGGTCAAGTCTGTCTCTGTTTCGGCGTCCTGCACTGGCAACGGGCGGCCGATCGACTGCCGCCGCTTCCGGCCAGAGAGCAGCGCGGATCGCGCCCTGAGGAGCCGGATGAGCGGCGCCGGTTTCGTCGGGCGCGCTCAGAGGACGGCCCGGCGCTGCCCTGGATCGAGACCGAGGCCAGCCGCCGTGACCGTGACCGGCAGCGCCAGGCGGCGGCCGGATTTCCCTGGGACGTTGAGGTGATCCGCCCCGACCAGTTCGCCTTCGTCGAAGACCACGGATCGGGCAACGGGCTCGGACTGGCGGTCGTGTTGCGCGAGGTTGGACTAGGCGAATATCGCGATCGTTTGCGCGAACAGGACCAGCTCCAGCTGAGAATGACTGCCATCGCCGGTGAGCGTTCACTGGGAATCTCACGGACCGTTGATGTTCCAGGTGTGGAAGATCCATCTGGCGTCGGCTGGGGAGACCGAGTACGGGTCGCGTCGGTCTGGACCCGCACCGAGTATTACGAACTGGCGGCATTGGACACTGCAGGCCTTCGCAACGGCCGGGGCGCGGACGGCAACCTGCGGCACGAGTGGACGTTGATCAAGTCGCACTCGCATCCGTACGAGATGCCGCCGTTTGCCATCGCCGAGGCCGACACCAACGATCATCCCGACATGACATTTCGCTGGGAACCGACCCTGGAGGGGATCTACCGGGCCAAGCCCGGTTATGACTACGAACGATCGCTCGGCCGCTTCCTGGCGGAACAGACGGTTGTTCCGTTGTATTGGATTCAGCTCCCTGACGGCACCTATCAGACCGATGATGACGGCAGCCGGATGGAAGTACCTTTTGATTCGGCTGAGGTTCGGACATTGCCCGCCGGAGCATCGTTGCATCGGGTCGAGTTTCGCGTCGATCCCGCCTTCGTCGAGTTCCTGCGCATGTCGCACGACGAGTTGGTTGCGGCCGCGCCGGACTCAGGTTCGGTCGAACGCGGTGAGATTGGACCGAACACCCAGCCGCACACGCTGAACCTGCTGCTCGGCTCGCGCAATCTCCAGGTACAGCAACTCAAACGGGCGCAGACCAGAGCCGTCCGCGTCATGCTGCGCAACATGGCGCTGGTCATGGCCAAGCCGCTGGCCGACGGCGGATTCGGCGCGCCGATCTGGGTGTTCGCCAAAGGCAAGAACCGCGGACTCAAGCGCCGCGAGACCGTCTGCGTCGAGCCGTCGGTGATTCCGTCGTTGGATATCGATGTGTGGATTGACCCGTATTCGGCGGCCCAGCGAATTGCCGTCCAGGAGCATGGCCGGGCGCGGCTCACCGATCCGCTCGATCCGTTGGACCAGCGAGCCTATCTGGAGCAGTACATCGGCGAGGAGCATGCCGAGCAGGTCCTGTCACGTCATCGACAGTGGCGAATGGAGCAGGCGCGTTTTGAGCGGGAGCTTCGCAGAGTTCGCGGCGATGCCGAGTCGCAGCCTGATGTCGAAGCTCGGACCGACGTTCCGGCATCAACCAGCCTGAAGGGTCACCTGACCCCACTGAGCCGGCTGACTGCCGTGGACGACGACCGCACGGTCAACCCATAACTCAGAGGATGTCGCAGTAGCCAGGAGAAGCCGATGGGCCGAGAACACGAAATTCGCTGCACCAACCAGGACTGCCCCAGCCGCAAGCATCGCGAGCGCGGAGCGCTCGCCTGCCGGGTGGAGGAGCACGCCAACCACGTCACGATTGTCTGGAAGTGCCGTCGCTGCAAGCGCGGTCAGCGTACTCCGCTGCCAAAGTGGTGATCGGTAGGCGCATCGCCCGATTCGTCTGAGCCGCTGATCAGGGCGCAGACTCCCCGTCGGATGGCGTGTCCCCGGTAGCGAGCAGCGCGCCGTCAACGATGGCCTTGGAGGCGGTCAGGTCGGATTGGGCAAAGGGCACGGAGGCGGGATCGGCGGTGGTCAGGATGACCTGCTCGACCGCCGAGACCGCCTCGGCCGTTCTGGATCGTCGAGGCGGGTCGAGCTCGCTGAACACGTCATCGAGCAGCAGGATCGGTGAGTCGGCGGAGCGGGCAGCAAGGAAGTCAGCCTCCGCCAGACGCATACTGAGCGCGGCGACACGCTGTTGCGCGCGCGAGGCGAAGTTCGCCGCCGGTCGTCCGTCGAGGTCGATCAGTAACTCGTCTCGGTGGGGCCCGACGGAGGTCGTACCGCGCGCCAGGTCACGCCGGCGCGACTCTTGCAAGGTCTGCGAATTGGCCGGTGAGTACGACAGGCCCAGGACCTCAGCCGGATCGTCGGGCGAGCGCAGAGCCAGGTGCCGATCGGCCGCGAACGTTGAGAGCGAAGCCGCCGCATCCGCGCGAGACTGCCAAATCGGCGTCGCCGACGCTTCCAGCAACTCGTCCCATTGCTGCAGCTCCGACTCAGCGGCTCGACCTTCAACGATGCGTTTGAGCAGAGCATTGCGCTGGGTCAACGCGCGTTGATAGCGGCTCAGATTGCTGGCGTGCGAGCGCTGAAGCTGTCCGACCGCCACGTCCAGGTAACGACGACGAACTGCGGACGAACCAGTCAGCAGTTCGAGGTCGAGAGTCGTGAATTGCACGGCGCGAATCGATCCGAGCGCATCGGACGCTCGCTTCGCGACGCCGTTGACTCGAATCCGCTTGCTTGTCAGCGGAGCGCCAGAGCGCTGTCGGGCGGCGCCGGCGCCACCGCCCGTTCGAGCGGTCAGCGCGACCTCGACCTGCACGGGTTCGGAGTCAGCCAGGGCGGCGCCGGCGATTCGCATCACCTGCGGTGTCTCGATGTTCCAGCGAATCAGTTCGCCCTCAGTCTGCGCGCGCGTCGAGCGCAGCGAGGCGAGCATGTAGGCCGCTTCAATCAAGTTGGATTTCCCCGCGGCATTGGGTCCGCTGATCAGTGTGATCCCGGGCCGCAGATCGAGTTCAAGCTCGGCCCAGGAGCGGAAGTTAGACAGTTGCAGACGGGTCAGATGCACACGTCGGAGTGTATGGGGCGAGTCAGCCCCAAACGGCGATTGCGGTCATGATGGCCGCGGTGGCAGCGGTGACGACTGTCACAAGCGCAGCGAACAGGTGCCAGGCAAGGGCACTCTTGTCCGACCGCAGCTGCTGAATCTCCGCACGCAACGCCCCAAAGTGATCGTTGACCCGATCGTCTCCGGGCCAGGCCCTCACGGGTCGCCTCCGCAGACGGCGACGAATGGCAACTGGTAGAAGACTCGTGATGGAGTGATACCAGAACAACACGTGGCTGCATGGCATTGCTCCGTCCTGTACCATGCTCCAAACGCCTATGCGGACCTCCCCGCCAGCCACTGGAGTGTTTTGATGGCCACGATTCAGCACGATGTCCCTGGAATCAACCTTGACTGGCTCAATGTCGATACCGACCAGGGGATGGAGATCGAGACCGGCCGCAAGGGTCTGACCCTGGAGACCATCAACCAGATGACCTACGGGGTCGACGACCGCGACGAAGCACGGCACCGACAGTGGGCCCCGCGCGGCGCCACCGCCGATCCTCGCTCGCCCTCAAACAGCGTCCAGCACCTCAACAAGGCTGACGTCTGGACCGAGTCGGCGATGCTGCTCTACGAAGAGGCGCTCCAGCGGCAGTGGTCCTCGGCCCGAGACATCCCCTGGGACACGATCGATGATCTGCCTCCCGACCTCGAGCGCGCGATGTGCACGCTATGCACCTTCCTGACCCAGGTCGAATTCATCGCCGGCGACGTCCCGGGCCGCTACCTGGAGCAGATCCACCCCGAGTTCTTCGAGTCGCAGCTGTTCCTCGGCACCCAGCTGATGGACGAGGCGCGTCACCTGGACGTGTTCCGCAAGCGCACGCTGATCAACGGTGGTGGCATGTCCGGCGCCGGTCTCGGCGCCGTGCAACTGCTTGGTTCGGATGACTTCACCGAGATGACCGCGCTGCTTCACCTCGTCGGAGAGGGCTTCGTGCAGACCCTCTTCCGGATGGGCGAGTTGATCGCCCAGAACGAGGCCGAGAAGCGCATCTTCCGCCTGTCAGCGCAGGACGAGTCGCGACACCTCGCCTTCGGCGTGACGCACCTGAAGTACACGGTCGAGACCGAGCCCTGGCGCAAGGAAGAACTGCATCACATCCTCGACATGCAAGAGGCGCTGCTGACGCAGTCTCAGCAGACCTCCCTGACCACCAACCCGCTCACCGGCGAGGCGCTGGCGATCCTTTCAGGCGGCGGCATCGAGCACCTCGACGAGGGCTACAACATGGTCATGCTGATGCGCAAGAAGCAGTTCGTCGAGTACGCCCACCGGCTGGAAGTGATCGGGCTCGACCGCTCCGACCGCTTCGGGCCTGAGGTGTTGGAGCTGGTCGGCGAGAACAACTAGCTTGGCGACATGCACGTGTGCCGTGTAGGGGCGCCCTTTGTGGGCGCCCTACGCGTTTCCGTCGCGCAGAACAGAACTGAGCGACGCTGATCGGATGACAGGAAGGACCGCCCGCCAGAGCGGTCCGGGCAAGACATCGATGGAAGAGCAGGCCAATGGAACTGTCGACCACGACCAGAGTGCGCGCCAAGAAGGCGGGTTGGTCTGAGGAATTGATCGAGCGGATCGAGGGCTCCGCTGCTACGGACCAGCAGGTCGAAAACCTGGCCCGCGGCGAGCTCAGCGAAGAGAAGATCAGCGGCTGGCTCGACTTTCTCGACAACCATCCCGACAACCCATTCGGCAAAGCTCCATTCAACATCTTCAACTCCCCGGCCGAGGTAGGTCTCAAGGCGACTCCGGGTCCCGACGGCTTGCGCTTGCGCGACATCAACATCGGCAGCTACGGCATTGTGCCTGACACGTGGCACCTGCCCAATGACGCGCCGCGGGGA
>VXTH01000152.1:5773-11341 GCA_009837565.1 Chloroflexota bacterium
TCGACAAGGCGGATGTCTGGTCAGAGAACGCGGTCGACCTATACGAGGACGCGATCAAGGACCGCTGGATCCCGGCGACGGAACTCGACTGGGAGAACGGTCTGGAAGAGCTGCCCGAAGAACTTGAACGATCCATCGGGCAGATCTGCACGATCTACTCGAACAACGGCCTGGTCGAACAGAAAATCATCGGCCGCTGGCTTGAAGAGATCTCCTACGGCTTCCACGAGGTCAAACTGTTTCTGGCGACCCAGGCATTCGACGCCGGCCGCAAGGTCGAAGTGCTGCGCAAGCGTGCGCTGATTAACGGCGGCGGACTGGGGCAGGCGCCACTGGGACAGATTTATCGAGGCTGGTACCAGGGCCTGACCTTCACCGACATGCTGATCGCGCTCAACGTCGTCTACAAGAGCTACGAAGTGGCGTTGTTCGAATCGGCCTCCGAGTGGGCGCAGACCGAGGTCGAACGCGACATCTTCGCCAAAATCGCAACCGACTCGCGCCGACACCTCGACTACGGGCTCGGCCACTTGGAGTGGTACACCCGCTACAAGCCCGAAGCCGATCGTCGACTGACCATCCAGTTCCTCCGCGCCGAAGCGTCCATGGTTCAGGAGATGCGGCTATCGACGACGGAGCGCGAGGCGCTCATCGTCTTGCTGGCCGGCGGAGTTGAGAACCTGCAGGCCGGCGTCGACAAACTGAAGACGTTGCGGCAACGGCAACTCGACCTGTACACCGAAGGTCTGGCCTCGATCAACTTCGATCGTCCCACGGTGCATCCCGGTCTTGCCGGTCAGGTCAAGGACCCGCTGGAGGGCGGGATCGTCGCCGTCCGCGCGATAGCGCAGAACTAGGTTCAGCCGCCCAACACCGACGCTGACGGATTGGGACAGAGCACACGCAAGGCCCGGGGTTCCACGTCGATGGCGTACGCCGTTGGCGGGCCGATCTCACCGTCGAGCTGCATCGGCGGCGTCTCCCCGTGCAAGGTCACTTCCAGACGCCGGAACTTCACGTTGGAGACGCCCGGTCCATGCGGCAGCCATCCGTGCCGCGCAAATGGTGAGAGTGCGAGGGACCGCCACGGGGCACCCTCAAACAACAGCAGGTCGAGTTCGCCGTCCACCACAGTCGCCTGCGGGTTGACCTCCAGCCAGGTACCCAACATGCGCGTGTTGCCGATCGTCATCAGCCCGACATCGACGGCGCGAGGCGGTTGACCGTCGAGGCTGTAGGAGATCGACCACGGCCGGCGTCCGATCGCTTCCTGCACCGCGGACAGGAAATAGGCTGGTTCGCCAAGCATGCGCTTGATTCGCCGGCGACGTTCGCTGCCGGCGATCCCGTTGACGGCGGCAGCGTCTAGCCCCCAACTCGCCATCAGTAAGAATCGCTGCGAGGCGATCGAGCCGTCGGCGCGAGTCAACCAGACGCGTCCACTGTCGATCCACATCGCCTCTCCGTGGGTTCCGTCCAGCGCGGCGAGCTGCGCCGTGACCGCGGCCAACGGGGTCATCGGCAGATGCGTTTCATAGGCCCACACGTTGGCTGTACCCAGCGGGACCGCTCCCAGGGCAGTCTGTGAACCGACGGGCAGGCCTTGCAGGATCGACGACAGAGTGCCGTCGCCGCCGCAGCCGAACATGGCGGCTGCACCGGCCTCGTGCGCTGCGAGCGCCGCCTCCGCAGCCTCCGCAGGGCTCCTGGTCTCGACCACGGAGGCTCGGCGTCCAGCCTGTTCAGTCCCGGCCCGGCACATGGCCGTCAACTGGCGCGGGTGCAACGCATTGCCCGAGTTCGGGTTGATGACGAAGACGATGTCGCCTGGCTGAATCTGCATCTGTGCAACATACGCCCAATCCTGACTTGACGGCAGACATATGGCCGCCAGACAGTTCACACGTCGTTGCCACGATCCAGTGCCGCAGACGGGAGCATGACGAAACTCGCTGGATTCCCTCGACGCCGCCGAGTGATGAAGCGGAGCGTGGGATAAGATTGTCTCGATTGGAGCGGGGACGCATGGGGGAGCAGAAGGGTCTTGGTTGGGTGCGGCTCGACCACTTGGCGATCGCAGCCGAAGACCCGAAGGCTGCCTCGCAATTCTGGGGCAAGCTGTTCGGCCTCGAGCTCGACCACTGGACCGTTTCCCATGAGGGCGGCTTCAGGGTCTCGCAGTTCCATTTCCCCAGGCGCCAGACGGGCCTGGAGATCATCGGTCCGTTCGACGAGTCGTCGTTCGTGCAGCGGTTCATCGATCAACGCGGACCGGGCATGCATCACATCACCGTCGAGGTGGAAGACGCGGACGCGGCCTGTGAGTTTGTGCGCGAGGAAATGGGCATCGAACCGCTCAGCGAGCCCTACACCGATTTCGAGTGGAACCAGTTCTTCATTCATCCCCGAGACACCGGCGGTGTGCTGGTCCAGATCTACTCCTGGCTGCCAGGACGCCGGCCGGCCGACTGGCCGGACTGAAGCACATGGCGACGCGAACCGCTCAGAACACTCCGAGGCCGAGATATCGCGACGGTGATTTCGTGCCGACTCGCGAGGTGCCGTTCTCGGCTGAACTGGACGAGATGATCGCCGAGATTCGGGCTGGCAACGCCCCCAATATCGGCCGGTTTTGCGGCTACTGCTGCGCTCCCCTGGGAGATTCCGAATACTGCGGCGTCTGCGACGAGACGACCGATCGCACCCCGGCAGTCGACAAGATTGACCGCGACCTGGCCCAGATTTATCAAGCCAAGCGCAAGCGCGAAGGCCTGTATGTGCATCTCGCGGCCTGGACCGGCATCCTGCTCGCGACCGGACTATCAATCTTGATGATCCTGCTGCTGCCCGGTTGGACCAAGGCGTTCGCGATCATCTTCCTCGTCCTGGGCGGTTACTTTGCCGGTGTCTTCTTCGGCAATGTGCTGATCCAGGGCATCGCCTATCGGGCGGGACTGAACATGTTCGCCAAACGCTGGGCCCAGTGGCGGGCCTCCGGCGGAGCGGCCCGGAGCGCGAGCTGACCAACGCTCTCCTGTGTCCCAGGTTGGTTGCTTCCCCGCTCCGATTGACGCATACCCTGTTCCTTGTCTCTGCGTGTTGTGCAGCCGCGCTGCGTAAACGCACGAACACCGTGCGGCCGGGCACGAGGAGTCAGAATTGCTGAACTTCGCGCTGGTCATGGCAAAGCGGCACTTGGCCGCCGTTCGAGATCTGTTCCCGATCTTCGCCGTGATCCTTCTGTTCCAGCTGGTCGTAATCCGCCAGCCCTTTCCCGATGTGGCCAGCGTCGCGGTGGGGCTGGTGTGTGTCATTGTCGGCCTGGCGCTCTTCGTGCAGGGTCTGGAGAGCGGACTGTTCCCGCTGGGCGAGGCGCTGGCGCAAGGGATGGCGCAGAAGGGCAGCACGTTCTGGCTGCTCGCCCTCGCCTTCTCGCTCGGGTTCGGCACGACGGTGGCGGAACCGGCGCTGATCGCGGTGGCGGCCGAGGCCGCTGAAGTGGCGGCGGAAGCGAGGTTCATCGGTTACAGCGAAGCCGACCAGGACCAGTACGCCCTTGAATTGCGTGTGGTGGTCGCTGTCGCCGTCGGGCTCGCCATCGTGCTTGGAGTGCTGCGCATTCTGAAGGGTTGGCCGATTCACCGCTTCATCATCGGCGGCTACATCCTTGTCATGGTGATGACCGTGTTCGCGCCCGAGGAGATTGTGGGCGTGGCCTACGACTCGGGCGGGGTGACGACCAGCACCATCACCGTGCCGTTGATCACCGCCCTGGGCGTGGGCCTGGCCTCTGCGATCCGTGGGCGGAACCCAATGCTCGACGGATTCGGCCTGATCGCCTTCGCCAGTCTCACACCGATGATCTGCGTGCTCGGCTACGGGATGGTGTCGTGATGCTGGATGCTCTGGCGCTGTTCGGGGAGACCTTGCTGTACACGCTTCGCGATGTATCGCCAATCATCGCGATCCTCGTCGTCTTCCAGGTGGCAGTGCTGCGCCGCAAGCCGCTCAACATTGCGGGCATCATCACGGGGTCCGTGATGGTGTTGCTCGGGCTGGCGCTCTTCCTGATCGGGCTGGACCAGGCCTTGTTCCCAATCGGGGAGACGATGGCGCGGCAACTGACGGATGAGGCACGGACGCTGGGCGGCGTGGTGCGCTGGGAGGACTACTGGTTGGTGTACCTGTTTGCGGGGGCGATCGGTTTTGCAGCGACCGTGGCCGAGCCCTCGCTGATCGCCGTGGGGTTGAAGGCCGAAGAAGTCTCCGGCGGCGCGGTCAAGGCCTGGGGCTTGCGGATTGCGGTGGCGGCAGGGGTATCCGCCGGCGTGGCTCTGGGCTGTTTCCGGATCGTGACCGGCACGCCGCTGCCGTGGTACATCGTTGGAGCCTACGTGATCGTCATCGTGCAGACGTACCTGGCCAGCCGCACGATCGTCCCGCTGGCCTACGACAGCGGAGGCGTCACGACCTCAACCGTCACCGTGCCTGTCGTAGCTGCCCTGGGGCTGGGACTGGCCGCCAACATACCTGGGCGCAGTCCGCTCATCGATGGCTTCGGACTGATCGCGTTTGCCAGTGTCTTCCCGATCATGACGGTATTAGGCTATGCCATCAGTGCGGACTGGGTGGAGCGCTGGCGCAGGCGGAAGGAACGTCAGGAGATGGAACCATGAAGATGGCGCTCGTTGTCGCGCTGGTGAGCGACGACAAAACTACTGAGGTCATCGACGCGGCGCGAGCCGGTGGCGCGACGGGCGACACGATCATCAGCGGCGTCCGCGGCGAGGGACTGCGGCCCGAGAAGACCTTCCTGGGACTGGACCTGACGGCGCGGCGGGATATGGTGCTGTTCCTGGTGGCGGAAGGGCGGGCGAGGGACATCCTCGAGCGCATCGCGGCGGCCGGCGGCATGGATCAGGAGCATGGCGACGGGGTCGCCTTTCAGATCACGATCGAGGACGCGGTCGGCCTGTCGACCCAGCTGCCCAGGCTGATGGAAGAGCTGGAAGAAGCCCAATGACCACTCAGAGCGACCAACCTGGGCTCCGCGTGTCAGACGTGATGGGCACGGAATTGCACACCATCGACGGGCTGGCGACGGCGGCCGAGGCGATGGCGTTGATGAAGCAATTGCAGATCAGTTCCCTGGTGGTGAACCGGCGGTACGATCACGACGAACTCGGTGTTGTCACGGTCAGCGACCTGGCACGTGACGTGATCACCCACGATCGGGCTCCCGAACGGGTCAATGTCTATGAGATCATGTCAAAGCCGGCCCTGACGGTTCGCTCGGGCATGCTCGCCCGCTACGCGGTGCGCCTGCTGGTCCAGTTCGGTGTGTCCCGCGCGCTGGTGATCGACGACGATGGCAATCCGCTGGGCCTGGTGACGCTGCGTGACTTGGTGCTGGGCCTGTCCGCAACGTAGGTGTCTCGCGAATGCGATGAAGGCCAGCCCGGCGACTACGAGCGCGAAAGCGTCTTGCGCCGGTGGGTGACAAAGTCGTGCAGCACGTACTCGCCTAACTCGTCCGGCTGGCTGTAGAACACGCGGCCGCCGTTGATC
>VXTH01000130.1:0-11317 GCA_009837565.1 Chloroflexota bacterium
ATTCCTCCCCTTCGACCAGATCGACGAGGACCCGGCCCGGGCGAAGCTCGACCGAGCCATCCTCGTCGACGTCCTCGGCCTGCCCGAGTCCCTGGTCGAACCCGGCGGCCCCATCGACCTCATCCGCCGCAAACTTGCCCGCGAGCCGCAGATCCACGGAGGCAAGAAGTCCCGCGTCGTCTTCACCGACGACGGCGAGAAGTCAGTGAAACGAGAAGATCGCGACTAGAGGGCCTGCCTCCTCGCCCTCAACGTCCTCCGATCCCCTCTCCCCGAGGGAGAGGGTTAAGGTGAGGGCCCTCTGAAGCTGTCACCCCGGCAACTCACCACTCCCGACACAAGAACATCCGTCCGCATACAATCGATGCCGCCAGAACGCCTGGCCATCAGACGACGGAACACGCATGACCAATCTCACCGCCAGGACCAACACCCGGACTTACCCGGATCAGGCGGGAATGACCAGGAATGACACTCACCAGAACTGGCATAACCGAGACAAATCTGGACAAATCTGGACTGATCCGGACGGTTTTTCGCAGAATCCTCAATCCACAGCGCCAAAACTGTCCGAAACTGTCCGAATTCCCCGCCCGACCCTCACTCCGCCGGCGTGCGCGACTGGACTACGTACATCGGATCGCTCTGACCCTTGGCTGGCGAGATGTCGTGCCATTGCGGCGGGTCGAACGCTCCCGAGTAGTGGAAGTAGGCCCCGACCATCTGCACGTGGCCGTCGTCGCCCATGCCTTGCCAGAGCCGGACCGCCTTGGTCGGGAAGCAGCGGTTTGAGAACGATACGATGCAGCCGCCGCCGGGCCTCAGCACCCGACCGATTTCGCGAAACACCTCGAGCGGACGGGTCAGGTACTGCACCGACACCGCGATCGTCACCACGTCGAACTCGCCGTCGCCATAAGGCAACACCGGGTCGGCGTTCAGGTCATGCACGACCCACTCGGTCAGCTGCGGATTCTCGGCCAGCTCGTCAGCGTTCATGCCCAGCCCGGCGACCCGCTCCGACTCCAGGTCGTCCGGGTAGTGCGAGACCCACGAAGACATCAGGTCGAGCAATCGGCCCTGTTTCGGAAGGAACTTGGAGTAGTGCTCACGTAGCGCGCCGATCGCGGCGTCGTCGATGTGCGTGACCAGTCGCGCCTCGACGTAGAAGTTGGCGTCGTCGGACTCGTCGGCACGCCGAAAGTGGGCGTCTTCGAAGGGAGGATCGTTGGGTTGGTCGGGCACTGTGGCCCTCACCCTAACCCTCTCCCTCAGGGAGAGGGAACACGCATGCCCAGTCTTCTTACTCCCTCTCCCGAAGGAGAAGCCTGCCCCGCACTTGATGCGGGGGGCTGGGGTGAGGGTCCCCGCTTAGAACTTGGGCGGCTTGGGCAGAATGTAGGCGGCCGAGAGTCCGAGCAGGATCGCCGACAGCGCGATCCCGATCACGATCGCCACGATCTGGCCGGCGTGCAGTCCGCCGCCGCCCTCTCCGCCGGCAGCCATCGCCACGCCGCCCAACAGGACGGCGGCGATGAATGCGACGGACAGCGTCAAGGTGCGCAGCATGGCGAGATTCACTCCGGGCTAGAAGGCCGGGCGGCTGATCTGCGCGGCGTGGTCGGCCAGGTGCCAGGTGTTCATCGCCATCAGGCCGGCCACCGGCACTGCGGCCATGCCCTCGCCGCCCTGAGACTTGCCCAGTTCCTCGTCTTGCACGTACTGGATCTTGCTGTTCGCAGCCTCGGCGACGGCGTCCAGCGCGGCCAGCGCGTCGTCGGGAGTGGCGAACTCGGTGCTGGTCAGCGGGTTGTCCGGGCCGTCATAGCCGCAGGCGGCGCAGACGCCGGTGGCGAACATCATCTCGGCCGGGATCACATGCTCGGCGGTCTGGCGCGGCGACCAACCGGCCTCACCATCGTCGGCCGTGCCCTTGGGCGTTTCCCAGGCCTCGCCAGATGTCTGGATCGCCACGCGCAGGGCTGCCCGCGCTCCGTCAATCCCGGCTCGCAGTTCGTCAGCAGTCGGCATCTCGTGTACTCCTTGGTTGGGGACGTTCGAATGGTTCTCAAGCAGCATAGGACAGGCTCGGACTACCCTGACCTCGACTCTGCAGACCTTCACAACCAATCGCGCGACACGGAGGAACCGGCCATGGCATTCGGCATCGGACTGATCGGAGCAGGCGGCAATCAAAAGCTGCGACACATCCCCGGCTTCCGCGAAATCGACGACGTCGAAGTCGTCAACGTGGTCAACCGCTCTCGGGAATCGGGCGAGCGCGTCGCGGCCGAGTGGGACATTCCCAACGTCTCTGACTCAGTCGAAGAACTGCTCGCCGATCCGGCGGTCGATGCGGTCAGCATCGGCACCTGGCCGTACATGCATCTCGACTACACGAGGGCGGCACTCGAAGCGGGCAAGCACGTCCTCTGCGAAGCGCGCATGGCCACAAACGCGACAGAGGCGGAGGCCATGCTCGCCGTCAGCCAACAGCATCCCGACCTGGTCTCGCAACTCGTCCCCGCCCCCTTCGACTTCCGCCTGGGCAAGA
This sequence comes from Chloroflexota bacterium, assembly GCA_009837565.1. Lineage (GTDB taxonomy): Bacteria > Chloroflexota > Dehalococcoidia > Bin125 > Bin125 > Bin125. The sequence continues at coordinate 2,555 of VXTH01000130.1, forward strand.
CGATCAAGCGGCTCTGCGAGGACGGCTCGCTGGGCAGCATTCTCGAAGTGCATCTGACCTTGCTCAACGGCTCTGGCCTGGATGAGTCGGGACCGCTGCACTGGCGTCACCGAAGCGACTATTCCGGACATAACATGATGCAGCTCGGCATCTTCAACGAGACCATCCAGCGCTGGCTGGGCGACACCGCACGGGTGACCGCGCACGCCCGCACGTTCGTCCCGTCGCGCGTCGACGCAGAGACCGGCGAGCGCTACAACATCGTCATTCCCGACAGCCTGGGCATCTTCGCCGACATGGCCAATGGCGCTCGGTGCACCTACCGGGTCAGCGCCGTGACTGAGGGCGCGCCGCAACCGCCGAGCATCGATATCTACGGCTCGGAAGGCCGCCTGCACTGGCGCTTCGGCGACACCGGCGAGTGGGGCAAACACGGCGAAGACGTCCAACCGATCCAGCCGGATCCAGGAACCGCGCACGATTGGCAGGTCGAGGCCGACTTCATGAACTCGGTGCGATACGGGGCCCCGGTCGAGTTGACCAACTTCGCCGACGGCGTCCGCTACATGCGCTTCACCGACGCAGTCTGGGAATCCTGGAACACCGGCCAAAGCCGCGAGATCGAGCCTCTTGCAGAATAGATTCCAGCATCGAACCGATGAAAAGGGCACAGCTTGCCATGCTCAGGCCAGGCACTTGGGCAGAGCCGAGCGTCTAAGGGCCAAACAGTGCGCATAGCGGACTGCAGATGACGGTCACTCGCCCGGATCGCAGGTGGATCAACTCCGATCTACCGCTCCGACTACGGTTAGCTGTACCAATTGCCGTAATCATCTCCACGCTGATCACTTCCGCATGTAGCCAGATCTCTGCAGCCGTTCTTGCGCCAGAACACATCGACGCGCCATCGCTGGCGCCGGTGTCGCCGGAGGACAATGAGATCGACGGCGATTCAACCTGGAGGGAGGTGTTCAACCAGCTTGCCGCGTCCGAGCAAAGCTGTATTCGCACCAGTTTGGGCGAGGATTTTGGGTCGCTGCTCGATCAGCCGATCGTTGAACTAGACATCGCCGAGCCGCCTCCGTGGCTGGAGTCTTTCTTCGATTGCCTCCCGGAGGAGACGGTCCGTTCCGCATACTTGATCATCTGGGTCCGATACTGGCTGGATTCACTGGGCCTCGTACTGCGCGAGGAAGAAGAGAGTTGCCTACGGAGTTCGGCGGTTGAAGAAAGCAAGCAGGGCTTGGTCACTTGCGTGTCGAACCTGTTCGGCGCGATCAGTGAAGTCGCCCGAGCCTCCGACGATCATGCTGGAACGCCGTCAGATGCTACGACATTGACCGACGGGCAGGAGACCGAAGGGACACTGGACTCCGTAAGCGACGTAGATCTTTTCAAGTTCCGTGCGTCAAGAGGAGAGCACTATCGGCTCGACGTAGCTCTGGACACGCTGGAGAGGGCACTACTAGTCCTCGTGAGCCTCGATGGCGGTGTCCTGACCTCCTTCAATGTGTATGAGTACGTCGGAGAAGCAACGGAGATCTGGTTGGCCGCGAGTTCGGCTGACTACGTTGTCGGCGTGCTTGGCCCCTATTCCCACACCGGGACGTACAGCCTGACAGTTTCCGCAGTCGTAGACGACCACCCCGACGATCAGTTTGGAGCTGCGTCGGTGTCTATCGGCGCGACGGTTGAGGGGAGCGTCGATCACTATGACGACCGAGATGTGTTCGGATTTCAGGTCGAAGAAGGGTTGTTCTATCTGCTCGATGTGGGACTGGGAACGCTTGGCGACTCCCTCCTGGCGGTGGAGGACGCCGAAGGCCAACTGCAGGCACAGAACGACGACCGATACAGGGGTGAGCCCGCATCGCGCATCGTCTGGAAGGCGTCGGCCTCCGGCCTCTTCTATGCCGCAGTGAGCGGCGGCAGATCGAACATCGGCACGTACAGGCTGACCTTCTCTCAGATTGAAGACGATCACGTTGACCGCCGGCCAGGATCCACCATGGTGACGTTGGGCGCTGTTGTGGATGGTGAGCTGAACTATGAGCGCGACGTAGACGTGTTCGCCTTCGAGGCAGAAGCAGCGGTGGTCTACAAGATTGGCGTGGTTTCGGAGACACTGGTCAGACCGGTGTTCGGCGTGGTAGGGGCCAGCGAAGATTACCTGGCCGGCAACATCGGTCACTCGGACTATTGGACGCCAGTTATCAGATGGAAGGCTCCGACTCAGGGGATCTACTACGTCGCGTTAGCTGGTGAGAGTATCGGAAGATACACGCTAACGATCACTGCTACCGATCTCAATGACAACCATGCTGATACGACGTCAGATGCCACACTCGCGACCATTTCTGAGGTCGTCCAGAGCGCGGTTGAGCATGTCCACGATGAAGACCTGTTTGGCTTCGATGCGACGGAAGGTGTGATCTACGAAGTTTCGGTCATCCCGGAAGAAATGTCTGCGCTAACCCTCAGCGTGGTCAACGCCGAGAAGCGACAACTCGCCACCACGACCAACTATGCGAACGCGGGCAGCATGCAGATGCTCTGGCAAGCCCCTGAGTCAGACCGCTACTACATCGCGCTAGGAGGACCGGGCACGGGTGCGTACAATCTGACCGTCAACGAATCTCAACTCGTGGACATGCATGGCGATACCGTCACCGATGCGAGCACCGCACATTTGGGCGAGTCGATGTCCGGTGGGATCGATCATGTTCACGATCGTGACGTGTTTGTATTCGCAGCAACGCGAGACGTGATCTACGAGGTCGTCGTGACTCTTGGAACCTTGGAGCGCGTGGTGTTGTACGTTGAGGATGTTGACGACGAAGAGGTGGCACGCCTCGACTTCGATGATGATCCTCGAGTCGAGCGCCTGATTTGGAAGGCTGCCGCTACCGGAAACACCTACGTGATGATTGATAGTCGTTACACGGGAACATACACGTTGAAAGTTGGCAGATCACCGGTGGTTGATGATCATTCGGATACCCGAACCAAAGCTACCAGAACGCGAGCGGGCCGAGTCGCCCAGGGCATGGTGGATTATGAGGGAGATGTGGATGTGTTCGTGTTCACAGCGAAGAAAGGGGAGCTCTACGACCTTGACGTTGACCTGGGCACGTTGGAGGATGCCCTGATGACAGTGGAGGATGCCGAAGGAACCGTGCTGGAATGGAACACGGGCAACCTCTACGGGGGAGTGCCGCGGGCTTTCTGGAGAGCGCCAGCTACGGGCGAATACTTTGTTCAGGTTGCCAGCTACGGCTTTAACTCACGTCCAGGGACCTACAGCCTGAACATCTCCCAGGTCGTGGACGATCACAGCGACGACGAAGCACTGGCGACGAAGATCATCGTTAGCGAAGGCGTACAGGGGTCGATGGATGATCCCTGGGATGGAGATTGGTTCGTCTTTGAAGGAGATGCGGACGTTGCATACAGAATCGAGACTAGTCTCGGTACTCTGCCTGGTGCATCCTTGTTCCTGAAAGCCTCGTACGACGACTGGATCGCCTCGAGCGATGATGCTCAAGGGCAGCCCCCGAGCATCGTCTTCTATGCGGCGTCTTCAGGCGAACACTATGTACGAGTGGCTAGTTCGCACCTCCCCGGTATGGGAACGTACACGCTGACCGTGAAGCATGCTGAAGTCGAGGACGACCATGCCGGTAATCTTTCCGGAGCGACAGAGTTGATGTTAGGCAAACCGGTGCCTGGCGTGACGGACTATGTGCAGGATTTGGATGTCTTTGTCTTTGAGGCAGTAGCAGGTCGGCAGTACGAGATCATCGTGTCGTTGGGCACGCTGTCCGATGTGGTCGCCACACTATACAGGGACGACGGTGCGGTGGTGGCTTGCGACTTTGCCAAAGACTCCCAGAGATGGCAAGCATCTTGGACGGCTCCGGAATCAGGCGCATACTATTTCGTGCTTCGGGGTTCATTCTATCGCGTCGGCACCTACACCCTTACGGTTACGGCAGAGCTGCAAGGAGACGTTGTGTCCGTTCGGTAGTCGAAGCCCGCGCTAACCGGAGTCTAGGAAAAGGTTGGCGCGCTCGTTGCAGCTGATTGAGGTAGGCGACGAAGACTCGGTTGAGTTTCGCCGGCTCTTCCTGACGGCTCTAGGGAGTGCGGTCGTCGATGGGGCTGCCGTGGAGATAAGAGGTCGATCCCGATGGGGGAACGGAGCGTGGCAGCAGAGGACGTTTGTCCGTACCGCTCGCCGATTAGGATGAATGCATGGCGCGGATTGTGTCACTGCTGCCCAGCGCGACCGAGATCGTCTGTGCGCTCGGCGCTGCAGGCGATCTCGTCGGCCGTTCGCACGAGTGTGATTTTCCGGCGGAGATTCAGCATCTGCCAGTGCTCACCAGCCCGAGGTTCCTCCCTGCCGCCAACAGCGGAGAGATCGATCGACAGGTCCGAGAGTTGGCGCTTGAGGCTCGGGCCGAGGATGCGTTGGGCGTTTACGCGATCGAGATGGACCTGCTGCAGGAGCTCGGGCCGACGCACATCGTGACTCAGACCCAGTGCGAAGTCTGCGCCGTGAGTCTGCGCGACGTCGAGCGTGCCGTGGAGCAGCTGACCGGCTTCAATACCAAGCTGATTCCGCTGGCGCCAAACTCGCTCGCTGACATCTGGGACGACATCCAGCGCACCGCCGAGGCGCTTGGCCTGGGCGAGCAGGGAAGATCGCTCATTCACGTCCTGCAAGATCGAATCGATTCGGTGCCCGGCACCGGGAACGCCCCCCGCGTTGCAGTCGTCGAATGGGTGGACCCGCTCATGACCGCCGGCCACTGGACGATGGAACTGATCGAGCGTGCAGGAGGCGTTCCAGTGATCGGCGCGCCGAAGGGTCCGTCGCTGCATTTCGACATGTCCGATCTCGCGGAAGCGGATCCAGACTTCATCATCATCGCGCCGTGCGGTTTCGGCCTCGCCAGAACGCGGGAGGACGCCCAGCTACTAAACGCTCGTGAGGACTGGCGAGCGCTACGTGCTGTCCGAGAGGGTCGCGTGTCGCTGATCGATGGGAACCAATACGTCAATCGCCCCGGCCCAAGAGTCGTGGAGACACTCGAGATCATCGCCGAAATCATCAATCCCGATCTCAAGGAGCATCAGCACGAGGGGCTTGGCTGGGAGCGCGTTCCCTCCTGATCCGGGTGCGCGGACGAATCAGAGAGTCTTCAACCACCCGACGAGGATGCGGTTGAGCTCCTCCGGTTCTTCTTGCTGGGTCCAATGGCCGCAGTTCTCGATGTGGCCCCGGCTGAGGTTGGGGATCCACTCTTCCATGCCCTCGGACATGGAGGGCAGCAGCACGCCGTCTTTGCCCGCCGTGACCATCAGCGCCGGCTGCTCGATGTCGTTGCCGTCGACGGCGGCACCCCATTCCCAGTTGCGACCGTGGTTGCGGTACCAGTTGAGCCCGCCGCGGAAGCCGGTCTGCTCGAAGGCGCTGACGAACGTGGCGAGGTCTTCCTCGGTCAGCATGATTGAGCGCTCCGCGTCGTCGGGCAGACCAACCAGCAGCCCGCCACGCGCTCGGACGCCAGACGTCATGCCGATCACGTCCAGCCGGTCTTCAGGCTTCGATGTGCGCAGCATCAGGGTCATGGTGCGTCGCACGTTACCGCCGAGCTCTGCTTCGGCCACGCCCTCGTCCTGGAAGTAGAGCTGGTAGTCGAAGCGGCCGGGATCCATTTTCATCGCATCGAGCGGATTGATAGGCGGTCGGCGGCCGGCCGGCGTGTTGATCCCGGCGACGGCGCTGCAGCGCGTCGGATGGTGCTGGGCCATGTTCCAGACCACCGCGCCGCCCCAGTCGTGGCCGACGAACACGGCGCTCTCTATCTCCAGCCCGTCGAGCAACGCGACCATGTCGGCGCAGATCCGTTCCTGGGTGTAGTCCTCGGCGTTGGGCGGAGCGTCGGTGCCCCCGTAGCCGCGCATGTCGGGGGCGATGGCGTGGAATCCTGCCTCCGCGACAACAGGCAGCTGGTGCCGCCAGGAGTACCAGAGTTCGGGGAAACCATGGCAGAAGACCACGGCCGGGCCTTCACCCGCCTCGGCGACGTGCATGTTGATGCCGGTGGACAGATCGATCTGAGAGTGAGTGATGTCGGTCATGTGCCGCCCTTGTGATTGCATGCGAAGCGGCAGGGCGTTGCTCCGCGCTCGCATGATCATACGCAGAAGCGGCAACTGCGGATACCGTAGCTCCGACAGGAGAACGACGATGACGATCGACACACCGAACTGGGCCTCGACCACCGCCGACGACATCGAACGGGGCGTCGATGCAGCGATCCGCACCGTCGAACGGTTGGCGGACGAACTGGTGTCCGTACCCGACGGCCGGCGCAGCTTCGAGAACACGGTGCTGCCTCTGGACGAGATCAGCAACGTCTTCAACCAGGCCTCAGGCCGATTCGGATTTCTGTCGCAGGTCTCCGCAAACGCGGAACTGCGCGATGTCGCTCACCGTCAGGAAGAGCGTCTGAACGTCTTTGCCGCCGGAATCGGCTTTCGCGAAGACATCGACCGTGCGCTCAAGGCCTATGCGACGAGGGCTGAGTTGGAGGCCCTGCCGGACGACGCGCGTCGCCTGCTGGAGTTCGCGCTCCGCGACTATCGCCGAAACGGTCTCGACCTGAACAAGGAGACACGTGACGAGTTGCAGTCGTTGCAGGAGCGGCTGGTCGGACTGGGCATTGAGTTTCGCAAGAAGATCGACGATTACCAGGATCACATCGAGGTCAGCCGCGAAGAACTCGATGGTCTGCCGGACGCGTACATCGAGCGGCTGCGCACTGTGGAAGTCGACGGCGCCGTCCGCTATCGGGTCGGTCTGGACTATCCCGAGTTGCATCCATTCCTCGACGCCGCGCACGACGGAGAGCGCCGCCGCGAGTTGTTTCACAAGAACCACAACAAGGCGGCCGACACGAACATCGACATCCTCGAAGAGGCGCTCGGCGTCCGTTCGTCGATGGCAACGCTCCTCGGCTTTGAGTCGTGGGCGGCGTACGCGCTCGAGATCAAGATGGCCAAGCAGACTGACGCCGTGCTTGAGTTCCTGGTGGATCTGGAATCGCAACTGCAATCCAAGCTGGCAGCGGATCTGGCGCGTCTGAGCCAGCAGCAAGAACGTCGTACTGGCATCGCAGGTCCGATCGGAATTTCCGACTGGCGCTACTACACGAATCAGGTGATCCAGGAGGAGTACCAGGTCGATCCATTCGAGGTTGCCGCCTACTTTCCACTCGACGCGGTGTTAGACGGGATGTTCCGGGTCTACGAAGAACTGGTCGGGGTCAAGTTTGTTCGTCGGCCGGACGTGGTCGCCTCCGCCTGGCACGAGGATGCGCAGCCGTTCGACATCGTCGATCCCGCCAGCGGCGAAGCGTTGGCGCGGTTCTACATGGACCTCTACCCGCGGCCCGGAAAGTTTGGACACGCGGCGGCGTTCACGCTGCGCGGCGGACGACGGCTCAGCGACGATGGATATCAGCGGCCGATTTCTGCGATCGTGGCCAACTTCACCAAGCCAACCGAATCCTCGCCCTCGCTCCTGAGGCACACGGAGGTCGTGACCCTGTTCCACGAATTCGGCCACATTCTGCACCAGACACTGACCAGCTCGCGATACACGCGGTTCAGCGGGACTCGGGTGGAACGCGACTTTGTCGAGGCGCCCTCACAGATGCTCGAGCACTGGTGCTGGCAGCCCGACATGTTGAACAGCTTCAGCCGTCACTACGAGACCGGCGATCCGCTGCCGGCCTCCCTGATTGGCCGGATGATCGAGGCCAAGCACACGTCGTCGGCGATTGCGACGCTGCGGCAGGTGTACTTCTCACGGCTCGATCTTGCCTACCACTCCGAGTCGGGTCGCAGCACCGACGAGATCGCGCGCGAGCTGCACTCGATCACGGGCTTTCCGTTCCCCGAGGACACGCACTTCCAGGCCGGCTTTGGGCACCTCTTCGGCTACGACGCCGGCTACTACGGATATCTCTGGTCACGAGTCTTCGGCGACGACATGTTTACCCGGTTTGAGGAGCCGGGAGCTTCCGTGTCTACTGTCGGCGCCGAGTATCGGCAGCACATCCTCGAGCCGGGAGGCACCGCCGACGCCGACCAGTTGATCCACCGCTTCCTCGGCCGTGAACCGAACGCCGACGCATTTCTGCGTGAACTGGGTCTGGCGACGTAACTGAGCTCGAGCTGGTACCGCAATTCGCGCATGGGCGCAGCAGGTACACTGCCGACGGTAGCGCGACGCAGATGCTTCGGCGAGGAGAATGAACATGCCCGACATCGGATCCCTTGAGCAGGCCAAACAGCGGTTTGGCGAACTGCTCGAGGCTCAACAGACACGGGTGGACGCGATCAAGGCGGAGGGCGAGCCGACGGACTTCACCACGCTCGATCACATCGAGATCGGCGTGCTGGGCGGCGACGGCATCGGTCCGTCGATTGCCCATGAATCGCAGCGCGTGCTCGAAGCGTTGCTTGAGGATCAGGTCGCGTCTGGCCGGGTCAGCTTCCGCACCATCGATGGACTGACCATCGAACGTCGCGCCGAGGAAATGGCCGCTATTCCCGAGGGAGTGCTCAAGGAAATCCATGAGTGTGATGTCACACTCAAGGGACCGACCACCACACCGGAACAGGGCGACGGTTGGCCCAACATCGAGTCGGCCAACGTGGCGATGCGCAAGGTGCTCGACCTCTACG
>VXTH01000156.1:0-11295 GCA_009837565.1 Chloroflexota bacterium
TTCCTGTGTATGCTGGAGCAGCCGTTCTCGTTCTTCGAGCACCCGCTGGGCCTGATCGGCCGAGGCAGCAGCTGCCATCCGCAGCCGGTCGATCAGGTCGAGCAATTGCTCTCGGTCAACGGTCCAACCGGAACCAAACCGGCTTCGCCGTCCGTCCAGCACCGCGTTCTCTATCTGGTCGATTAGTTCGAGGAGGTCGATCTTGAACTCCGGCCCAGCGTCCCGCCTGTTTCGACTCTAGCGCAGGCCTCCGAGATCGGATCGCGGAATGGCTCAACGCCCGGGCGGACCGTAGCGCTCGATCAGGGCTTCGTTGACGTTCGCTGGCACCAGATCATCGACCGCTTGTCTGAGTGATGCCAGCTCCCGGATTCTGCTGGCCGAGATGAACAGATGCTTGTGTCCCGCCATCAGGAACACTGACTCGATATGCGGCGCCATCTTCTTGTTCATCAACGCCATGTCGAATTCCGCTTCGAAGCCGGTGACCGCGCGAATACCGCGAACGAGAACGCTGGCGCCGACTTCGTCTGCGAAGTTAACGACCAGACCCGTGAACTTCGCGGCGCGAACGTTGGGACAGTGGCTCGTCGCTCCCTCGATCATCGCCAGACGCTCGTCGACGTCGAATGTCTCGCTGGAACGCGGATAGATGGCCATGACGACTTCGTCGAACATGCCTGCTGCGCGCTGCACGATGTCAAGGTGGCCGTTGGTGATGGGGTCGAAACCGCCGGGATAGAGCGCGATCGTCATGTCGAGGCCTCCGCGCGATACGTGTCGATAGCGCCGTCACCATAGCGCCGTTGATCAATCCGTACTAGTCCGCCGATGCGTTCAGGCGGTGGCGGCAGTCCTCCCGACGCCCTGACCTGGCGTCGCCAGACTGCCAGGGCGCCCTCGGGAAAGTTCGCGCGTCGCGACAGTTCCTCGATCACAGGCAGTGCATCCACCCGATACGGGGGATCAACGAAGATCAGGTCGGGATCGAGTGGGATCCGGGAAAAGCAGCGCTCCACCGGCAATCGATGTACCCGCGCATGCCGGGTCAAGCCAAGTTCCTCCAGGTTTCGTCTGATGACGGCGCACGCCGCTCCATTGCGCTCGACAAAGTCCACGCTCTCTGCTCCACGGCTCAGAGCCTCAATCCCCAGATACCCCGCGCCCGCGTACAGGTCAACAACACGCGCGTGCTCCACGATGTCGCGGATCGCTGGTCGGTCGAAGATCGACGATCTGACGATTGCCGTGGCCGGTCTGGTCCCGTTGGCCGGCGAACGAAGTCTTCTGCCGGCCAGTGATCCTCCCACGACGCGTGCATGAGATCCGGACATTACTCGGACGCCTCCGCCCTGACGGGAACCGTAATCACATGACCGACCCGAACATCGCCGTCCGAGACGACGAGCTGGGCGCGATAGTCGCCGGCGTTACTCGGGAGGTCCCAGAATTGCCAGCCGCTGCCGCTGTTGCCGGACAACTCGCCACCCTCGACGCTGAATATCGGGTCGAACAGGATCGCATTCGGCAAGCGCAAGCTGGGAATCCCCGACTCAAAGAATGCAGCGATCGCCGGCCAGAGGTTCGCGTTGGCCGGATCGGCCGAAGCGTTGCCGATGTAGACGCCGCCCAGTTCCCATTCGGACACCACCATCAGATGGAACGCCGCACTGAACCGATTGTGGATCCAGATCGTGACTGCAGTCCCCGTCTGATCGGGATAGGTAAACGTAGTGACTCGATTGACATTGTCCCAGCGGATGCCGCCGGCAAGGTTGTCCAACATGATCGAGTTGCCTTGCAATGTCACTCGTGAGCCCGGCAGATAGGGCCCGGGTTCGCGAATGCTCAGCATCGACGCGATTCCGAGCGCCTCACGTTGAGAGATCTCTGAAAATCCTGTCGACGAGCGAACGACGGCGTTCGACCGCAAGGCCAGCAGCAACTTGTTCGGTTCAATCCGTTGCAACAGCGTCGGCAGCGAGGCGTCGATTGCCGCCTGGAACACGGTCGGATCGAGAGGCGGCTCGATCACGATGAAGTCCGCCGACGCGCCAAGTTGAGACAGGTCATAGGCACCTTCGCCGATTCCACCTGAGGCATTGATCGGAATGTGAACCGACACGCCGCGATCATCGCGGTGCAAACGGTCCGCCAACTCGCTGATAAACGAAGTGAACTGCGAACGAAGCGCCGGCGACACATGGAGGTAGTGGATATCGACGCCATCGTGCTGCCCGCTCTGAATCGCGTGCTGAATGTTCGCGATGTGCTGTCGGCGCAAATCGTCCGATGCCAGGATGTCGTTGACCAGATCAGCCTGTTCCGCGTCCGCATAGACGGTCGGCCAGACGTTCTGCGCGATCACAGGCGTCGGCAGGTCAACGAGACCAAGCAACGAACCGTCCGCGCCAGGCTGCCAGCCGTCGGGATGCAGAATCGTCAACGAACCGGCAAGGATTGACTGCGGTTCCTCGCCCCGCGGCACTCGCCCCGCGATCACGTCGCGGAACTGCAACCGCCGAAGAATCGCAATGTTGTCGGGCGCACTGGACAGCGTGATCCCCGCTGAGATGCCGTCGCTGCTCAGCGCAGCGTCCCCCAACCGGACCCAGTCTTGTCCATTCCAGCTATACGCTCCCAGATTCCGCGCGTCCTGAGTTGGAGTCGTCAGACGCAATGTGAACTCGAACGGTCCAACGTGTCCCTCTGGCACCTTCACCTCGTAGATCGGCGAGGCAACACCAAGCACATCGGGAATCGCCGGCACTTGTTGCATCAATCGCGATTCGAACGAGGCCGGCGCCAGGAGGGGCGCACCGTCCACCTCGCTCACGGCCGCAGTCTCGCTGTCGGTATTGAAACTGGTGTCGATCAGACCCGGCTCGAAGAACAGCACAATGACGACGGCGGCGAGCAAGGCAGCAATGACCAGAACCAGCAAGATGCCAAGCCCGCTGCCGCCAGGTTGGGACGCGCCCGGCGGCAGTCGGCTCCCTGGACCTTGTGGTTGGCTGACGCGGCGCGGAGGCTCGGGCACCGGTGCTGGAGCCGCCTCTGCCTCGGGATCGAATGGCGCACTCGCTGCCGGGCGGCGCACACGCCGGGAACGCCGAGCAGTCTCAGGCGGAGGTTCGCCAATCCGACGCACCGGACGTGGCTGCCATTCGCCGCCCCCGGGGGTCGTCACGGCGCGCGCAAATCAGGTGTCACGCTGAGGCGATAGTCCTCGCCTCCACGGTGGATATGGACAATCACGGGGACGTTCGGCTCCAGCGTCGCCAGAGCGTTCAGATACGGAGTGTCGGCGTTTATCGCAATCCCGTTGAGCTCCCGCAACACGTCGCCGGGACGTATCCCCGCGCGGGCAAATGCGCCCAGCCGCTGAATCTCAATCAAGAACGATCCCTCGGTCACTTCCAGATCCAGTTGTGCCGCGGCGGTCGGCGTCAGAAGGCGCTCGTTGACCACCCCAAAGGTCGGTCGTGGATAAAAGCCGTTCTCCGCGATTTCGCGGGCGACTTCCAGCACGGCATCAATCTGGATGGCGAAACCCACTCCGTCGACGAACTCCCCGTCGCGCGTCTCGCGCGCAATGACGGCCGTCATACCCACGATGTCGCCGTCAAGGTCGACGAGTACGCCTCCGGAGTTGCCGTGATTGAGCGCGGCGTCGGTCTGGATGAGGTTGTCTTGCTCATATCGTTCGCGGAAGAACGTCGTGTCGGGATCGCTGACGATCCCCACACTGATCGCAATCTCCTTCCCCAGGATCGTATTGCCAAACGCGACCACCGTCTCACCTGCGCGAAGCGCTACAGAGCTTCCGAAACTCGGTACGACCAGTTCCTCTTGAAGCTCATCCGACTCGATGCGCAGCACCGCAACATCCGAGAATGGAATGTCGTCGCCAAGTCGCTCAGCGACCAGCGTCTCGCCGGTCGGCAGAATGACCATGAATCTGCTCATTCCCTCCAGCACGTGCGCTGCCGTAATGATGTGGCCATCCGCATCGAGCACAAACCCGGTCGCCAGGGCAGCCGGGATCACGACGACGCCCTCATCGTTGGTCCGTTCCGGCCCTTCGGCGTCGATGATCACCACAGACTGGGAAATCTGCTCGTAGATCCCCGCGATCCGTGCTCGTTGAGCGTTCGCCGAGTCCTCTAGCTGTGCTGCCAATTCGGACGTCGACTGCTGTATAGCCTGGTCAACGGCCTGCTCCACTGCCCCATCCACCGCAGAACCGACAACAACGCCCAGTTCCTCGCGGGACGTCTCGCTTCCAGATGTAAGGATCGTTGCCACAACGGCGCCGCAGATCGCGCCGATCAGAGCAGAAGCAACCACGATTGTGAAAGTGTGACGCACGCTACAGGGAAGTCTCAGCGAGGAGCCGACTTTTGAACCATTGGTGCTATCGTACCGTGCCATAAAGTTGTACGACTATTCGTAGAATCGGACGATCAGGCGACACACGTGGTACTCAGACGGTCAGTGCCAATCACAGCAGACGGCTTGCAGCGATTGCGAGACGAGCTGCTCACGCTCAAGGAACGCCGGCGCGAAGCCGCCGAGCTGATCCAACAGTCCCGCGAGGATTCCCCCGGCGCCCGAGACGAGGGCGACGGCAACGAAACCAAGAACGAACAGGCCTTCATCGAAGGTCGCATTCTGGAAATTGAAGCGGTCATTTCCGCCGCCGAGGTCATCGACGAGCAGGAAATTCAGGGTTCCGACGTGGTCCGACTCGGTTCAACCGTCACAGTCCGCCCGATGCCCAAGCGAACCGACGTCGACTATCGGATCGTCGGACCTGCCGAAGTCGATCCCAAGAACGGACTGCTGTCCGACGAGTCACCGGTCGGCAAAGCGCTGTTGGGCGCCAAAGTCGGCGACACCGTCGAAGTCGCCACGCCAACCGGTGTGCGAAAGTTCAAGGTCAAGGCAATCTCCTAATCGAACGCGGTCTCCGGCTCGGCGTCAGGAGGCCGCAGCCTGAGAAACGCGCTCAACATGACCGAATCCCAGCAGTCAGCAACCGACACCCGCTACCTCCGCGAGATCATCGGTGAACGGCAGGCCAAGGCGGAAGAACTTCGCGGGCGAGGGATTGATCCCTACCCACCGCGTACCGGCCGCACGCACTCAATCGGCGAGGCGCTGGACATCTTCGCCACGCATGAACTGGAAGCGCCCGACAGCGAAGGACCCGCGGTCGTGTTGGCCGGACGAATCGCTGCGTTGCGCAACATGGGCCGGATCGCGTTCATTGACCTCGACGACGACTCCGGTCAGATTCAGATCCTCGCCAGCAAGAGGGCATTGGGCGAGGATTGGGAACTGATCGATGCGTTCGATCTCGGAGACTTCGTCGAAGCATCCGGTCCATTGATTCGCTCCCGGCGCGGTGAGATCTCGGTCCAGGCCGACGGCATCGCGATGCTGACCAAGACCTTGCGTCCGCCGCCCGAGAAGTTCCACGGGCTGCAGGATGTCGAGACTCGGTACCGCCAGCGATATCTCGATCTGATCGCCAACGACGAGGCCAAGAACACCCTGCGAACGCGATCGCAGATCGTCTCGGCGATGCGTCGCTTCATGGACAATCGCGGATTCCTGGAGGTCGAAACTCCGGTCCTGCAAACTGAAGCCGGCGGCGCTGCGGCTCGGCCGTTCCTGACCCACTTCAACGCGCTCGACGAGCCGCGCCAACTGCGGATCGCACTGGAACTGCACCTCAAGCGATTGATCGTCGGCGGCTTCGACAAGGTCTATGAGATCGGCCGGCTCTTCCGCAACGAAGGATTCGGCAACCGCTGGAATCCCGAGTTCACAATGATGGAGAGCTACGAGGCCTACACCGACTACCACGGCGTCGCCGAGATGGTCGAAGCCGCTCTGTCGTACATCTCTACCGAAATCACCGGTTCGACGCGCGTGCCCTGGGGAGACGGCGAACTCGATTTCACTCCGCCCTTCGCAAGGGTGACAATGGTCGACGCCGTCAAGCAGCATGTCGGCGTGGACTTCCGCGACTATTCCACCACCGATGAAATGGAGGGTCTGTTGCGCGCTAGCGGCGTCGCGATTCCACCCAACGCTGGTTGGGGCAAGCTCTTTGACGAACTCGTCTCAGAACGTGTGGAGCCGCACTTGCAGCAGCCAACCTTCTTGCTCGACTACCCGCTGGCGATCTCGCCGCTGGCCAAGCGGACCGAGTACGACGACACCCTGGTCGAGCGGTTTGAGCTGTTCGTTGGCGGCTGGGAACTGGCCAACGCTTACACGGAACTCAACGACCCGGTCGATCAACGGGAGCGTTTTGAAGAGCAGCTCCGACTCAAGGCCGCTGGCGACGATGAAGCTGAACTCCTGGATGAAGACTTTATCGTCGCTCTCGAGCACGGCATGCCACCGACTGGCGGACTGGGCATGGGCATGGATCGGCTGGCGATGCTGATGACCAACTCGCAGTCAATCCGCGACGTAATCCTGTTTCCGCAGATGCGCAGGCTCTGAACCGCGTTGCTAGATCGAGTCGCGGGTCACACCCGCGTCGACGAACCCGTCGATCTGTGAGTCATCGAAGCCCAGTTCGCTCAGGATCTCGCGTGTCTCGCTGGCAAACGGCTTCGTCGCCGGCGGCTGCCGGAAGCCGTCTTGGTCCAATGCGACCGGCGGCGCGAGGATTCGCACCTGCCCGATCTGCGGATGTTCGAGGTCGTACAGCATGTCGTTGGCGGCGGCCTGCGGATCATCAAGGATCTCAAACGGCATCAGAACCCTCGAAGCCGGGACGCCGGCCTCGGCGAGCAGCGTCTCCCACTCGTGGGTCGGTCGTGTTTGCATGATCGCTTCCGCCGCCTCGCGCAGGCGCTCGTAATGTTCCGCGTGGTGATTCGGATCGTCGCCCGTGTACTCGTCCTCTAGCCCAATCGCCAGGCTGAAGGCGGCCCGCAAACGCGTGCTGCCGCAGGCCACGGCGAGCCATCCGTCCGAGGTCGTGTACGTGCGGAAGTAGATGTCGGCCATGATCCGCGCGCGCGCCGATGGCTGCGCCATGCGCTGCTCGGAGTACGTGGCGCCGCGCGAGCGCATGTCGGCCAGTTCCTGACGCGATTCGTCGTGGATCGGGCCGTCGGCCGACTCCACCCGCAGCATCTGGTTGTTGTTCAGCGTCATCGCCGCCTGCATCAGGGAAGCGTGTACCTCTGCCCCCTGTCCGGTGTTGGCGCGACGGAAGAGCGCGGAAGCAATCCCGAAAGCCAGCGACATCGCGGCCATGTAGTCGGCGCTAACTGGATCGCCGCTCAAGGGACGGCCGTCACCCTGGCGGCCGTTCGCCACCATCAGTCCACTACGAGCCTGGACCACGATGTCCATGCCGGCCAGGCCGGCGTCGGGGCCGTAGCGGCCAAAGGGGGTCACCGAGGCGACGATCAATCGGGGATACTTCGCTCGCAAGGTGTCCGCGTCGAGTCCGAGTCGCTGGGCCAGTCCGGGGCGGAAGTTCATCAGCGCGACGTCGGCGCGGCTGAGCAGCGCGTCGATGATCAGCAGCGCCTGCTCGTGGCGCAGATGCAGTGGTAACGACCGCTTGCCCCGGTTGCGGGAGAGGTAAATGCGCGATTCCATCGGCGCCAGTTGGGCCAGACGACGGGTCGGGTCGCCCTCCAACGCTTCAACCTTGAGCACCTCGGCCCCGCCCTCAGACAGGAGTTGCGCCGCAAACGGGACCGCGACGAACTGTCCGAACTCCACCACCCGAACACCATCGAACGGCTGCTCACTGTCCGCGTTCGGAGTCCGACTGGACATCTGGCACTTCCCTTCGTCACCCTTCGAGCGTGATGCTTCGTGTGCGACGCTAGCACCTGGGTGCAATTCACATGACTGACCGCTTTGCGCAAGTAGCGGTTCTCAGCGGCAGCCCTCAGCGCGGGGCGTTCACCTATGCCGTGCCCGAAGGCATGGATCTGCGCCGAGGAGTGTCAGTCGTCGTCCCGTGGCGCACACAGTGGGCGCTTGGCATTGTTCTGCAGGTTGTGGCGCGGTCGGATGTTGATGATCCACGCGCGATCGAGCGCATACTGGATCGGTCGCCGGTGCTCTCGCAGCGCCAGATCGAGTTGGCCGAGTGGATCGCCGCGAGGTACCTCGCGCCGCTGTCCGGATGTGTCGCACTCTTCCTGCCACCGGGGACACCTGCCAGACCGCGCCGAACCGCCACCGGTTTTGCCTCGGTCGTGCCTCGACTGCCGACGCTCCCGAAGCGGCTGGAACTTGACATAAGCACTGAGTCGCTTCGAGATATCATCGGGCGTTGGCCCTCGAGCAAGAGATCAAGACCTGGCAGCCTGATTGAGTTGCTCGCTGAAAGCGACCAGTCCGAATCCGAGGCCGCCAGGGTGATTGGTGGTCGTCGGGCGTTGGTTCGGTGGCTGACCCAGACCGCGATCGCGCATCGCGAGGACGGTGTGATTCGACTGTCCGTCCCCTCGGATGATGCGCGTTCGGTCGCCGCTTCGTTGCGCCGCACGGTCTCGGAGCGCCGTCAACTGGCGCTGCTGCGACTGCTCGAATCGTGCGGTCAGGACGAAGCCGACGCCAGACGTCAATCTGGGGCGACTCGAGCCGATATCGAGCAGCTGCTCGAGCAAGGACTCATCCGCCGACTGGCAAAGGGGGGGAGCGCCGATGCAGCAATACCCGTTCCAGCTCCTCCCCTCACAGGGGAACAGCAAGTCGCAACGGCGAGCATCGTTCGCTCGATCGACACGAGAGGTGGTGAGACATTCCTGCTGCATGGCGTGACAGGTAGCGGCAAGACGGAGGTGTATCTGGCTGCGGCGGAGCGTGCGCTTGATTCGGATGGCGGCGTGATTGTCCTGGTGCCTGAGATCGCGCTGGCCCCGCAGACCATTGCCCGATTCGAGGCTCGGTTTCCGGGACAGGTCGCCGTTCACCACTCTGGGCTGTCCAGGGCCGACGCGCGGGAGCAATGGCGACAGGTGTATTCCGGCGAGAAGCGGATTCTGATTGGCGCGCGCTCGGCGTTGTTCGGCCCCGTCCGCGACCTGGCTCTGGTGATCATCGATGAAGAGCACGAGTGGACGTACAAGCAGCAGGATCCACAGCCGCGTTACCACGCCACTGCCATTGCGACAGAGATGTCGCGTTCCTGGAGCGTGACGAGCGTCCTTGGCTCGGCCACGCCCGATCTGGCATCCATGGCTGCGGCCCGAGGTCGGAGCGGTCGTCTGTTGATGCTGCGTGATCGAGTCCAGTCCGGCGCTCACGCGCCGATCGTGATTCCACAGCCGATCGTTGATGTGGTCGACATGCGGGAGGAGTTGGCGGCTGGGGTTCGTTCGGTCTTCAGCCGTCTGCTCGATCAGGCGATTTCGCAGGCGCTGGAGCGCGAGGAGCAGATCCTGTTGTTTCTCAACCGGCGGGGCATGTCGGCGCTGGTTTGTCGCGCCTGCGGCGAAGCCGTTGAGTGCGGGCGCTGTTCGATTGCGATGACGCTGCATCGGCCTGGACCGTACCTGCAATGTCACGAATGCGGCGAGCGACAGGCGATTCCGCGGTTGTGCCCGGCATGTTCGGACGATCGACTGGGCGCCATGAGTTTCGGTACCGCACAGTTGGAGGCCGAGGTCAGGCGCCGATGGGGCGACGTGCCGATTACGCGTTGGGATCGCGACACGACCGTGGCAAGCGGGTCGCACGAGGCACTGTTGCGCGACTTTGCCGGCGGGCGCTCTCGAGTCCTGATCGGCACGCAGATGATTGCCAAGGGGCTGGACCTTCCTCGCGTGACGGTGGCCGGTGTGGTCAACGCCGATCTGTCGCTGCGGGAGTCTGACTTCCGTGCTGCTGAGCGGACGTTCCAGCTCATTTCGCAGGTCGCCGGACGCGCCGGTCGCGGCGCGCTGGGCGGTCGAGTGATCGTTCAGACGTACGCTCCCGACCACTACGCCATCACGGCGGCGGCAGCGCATGACTATGACGCGTTCTATGGCCCTGAGATGCGGCTGCGGTCGGAGCTCGACTATCCGCCGTACGGACGGTTGGCTCGATTGACTGTATCGCGATCGGCTCGTGCCGAGGCTGATGCGGAGGCCGAGCGCGTGTTGCGCGAGTTGCGGCAGCTGCGGAGCCGGACGGTCGGGCAGGTGGCCGATGTGATTGGTCCGGCGCCGGCGTACCCGGCCCGGCGGCGGGGCCAGTGGCGTCGACAGCTGTTGCTCAAGGGCGACGATCCGGGATCGTTGCTGTCGCAGCTTGAGTTGGGACGCGGCTGGTCGATCGATATCGATCCGGTTGGCTAGACGGCTTCGAACGCGACCCTGGCTGCGACGGCCAACATCCCGATCGCGAGCAGGCGCGAGAGGAGCGATTCTCTCATCCGCGTGGCGACCACGAGGCCGATGGGGTTGGCGATCATTGCCCCGATCAGCAGCGGCGGCACATCGGTGAGGGGGTCGCCGAAGTGCTGGGTCGCGGTGTGATAGATCACGACGACCAGCGCGATGCTGCTGACGATTGCGTGGGAGGCGGGGACGCCCAACCAGGCCGGCATGCGCATCACGCGGATGGTGATGGTGGCGAAGAACAGTCCGCCGCCGATGCCGGCGAGGGACGTCAGGATCGATGTTACGCCGATCACGGCGAGGGAGCGGCGGACGGGGATCCAGTAGAGGTAGAGCTCGCCTCGACGATCACGGATCATTCTGCGCCAACCTCGACGGCCGAGGGTGCCGGCGTCGCCGGTGGGTCGCCAGATCAGGTAGGCGCCGAGCAGGGCGAGCAGGGTGGCGAAGCCGGCGGCGAAGATCTCTCTGGGCAACTGCGCGGTGCCGGTGGCTCCGATCAGGCCGGCGGGGACGGCGATGGCGGCGGCCATGCCGACTGCTCGGTAGTCGACCCGCTTTTCGCGGGCGAGTCTGGCGGTTGCGCGGCCGGAGGAGGCGAGGACGAGGCACATTGAGGCGAGGGCGATTTCGGCCGGGCTGGCCTCGGCGTGTCGGGTGAGGAGGACGGGGGCGAAGAGGAAGCCGCCTCCGGCTCCGACGGCGGTGGCGTAGACGCCGACCGCGATGCCTACTCCGATCAGGGCGACGAACTCGAGCCAGTCCATCGGGGCAGGCTAGGGCTTGGTTGGGGGCCCTCACCCGACTCTCACGGACCCTCACCCTAGCCCTCTCCCAGAGGGAGAGGGGAGCGGAGGGCCCTCACCCAAACCCCCCGCATCGAGTGCGGGGCAGGCATCTCCCAGAGGGAGAGGGG
>VXTH01000088.1:0-11283 GCA_009837565.1 Chloroflexota bacterium
CGACGCGCATGTTGACGATGTCGTGCTGTTTCAGGTTGATCTCGGCCGGACTGCCTGCCCCCTCGATCACAACAATGTCGTACTCCCGGCGCAGCGCATCCAGCGACGATGTGACGACGGGCCAGAGTTGTTGTTTGAGCTCGTAGTATTCGCGAGCCGATTTCCTGGCCTGGGGCCGGCCCATGACCACGACCTGGGAGCGCGCTTCGGCCTCCGGTTTGAGCAGGACCGGGTTCATTTCGACTCGTGGTTCGACCATCGCCGCTGCTGCTTGGACCGCCTGCGAGCGTCCGATTTCGCCGCCGTCGGGAGTGACAAAAGAGTTCAGCGACATGTTTTGCGCCTTGAAGGGCGCAACCTGGTAGCCGTCCTGGGCGAAGATCCGGCAGAGCGCGGTCGCCAGGATCGACTTGCCGGCGTGCGATGACGTTCCCTGGACCATGATGACGTTTGCCGGTTCGTTCATCGCCCCAGCACCTGTCGCAGCGCGCTGACCAGTTGAGCGCATTCTTCCGCAGTACGGACCGACACGCGGATATGCGAGGCCAGCCCGAACGAAGCGCAGTCGCGTACCGTGATGCCCAGGCGAAGCAGCGCTGTTCTGACCGTGCCGGCATCCAGCAGCGGCGTCGAATCCCATAGGTCGTCCGACAGCGGGCGATAGGCGTCACCCAGTACCAGCAGCCCCCCTGGCGGGATCGCAGCTCGGATTCGGTTCACACTCGCGCGGTCGAGGTAGAGGCCCGTTGGGTTGTTCGGATTGCAGAGGAGGACGAGATCGAGACATACCTGCCGGATGGCTTGCTCGGTCGAGCCATTGCCGATCTGGAGATGGTCTGTTCCGACGCCCAGCAATTCGGCCAACCTCCCTCGCAGGTCCAGGCAGCCCCGATCGGGATAGGACGAGAGATCGACACTCGCGGCCGCCCGCCGCACATGTTCCGAAGTTCCCAGAGGACTGATCCTCGCGCTGTCGTCGATCACCTCTTCAGCCAGGAGGCCTAACCTGCGCGATTCCGCGTTGTTGAGACCTCCATGAATCGTCGTCATGCCGTAATCCAGTGCCTCAGGGTGAGAACCCCCAGAGCCACGACAACGCCGAGCAGGGCGGTCCCCTGAGCGACTCGATTGCCGTGCCCAATGTCCTGCGATCCGGGCCGCGTGAACTCCGCGCCGAGGTCGTAGTGGTCCGGTTTCTCCAACCGCCGACCGAGCAGGCCCGCCATCGCCGACATCGTCCAGCCCGCATTGGGACTCTCGGTGGTGCGCTGGTCGCGAGTCATTATCCGCCAGCCCTGACGAGCTGGCAGCCCGACCAGCGCCCCGCTGAGCAGCATCAGTCCGGCGCTCAGTCTCGCCGGAACGAGATTGACCAGGTCGTCCAGCCTCGCCGCGCATTTGCCCAGGTACTCGTAGCGTCCACGTTTGCCCCACATGCTGTCCAGCGTATTGATCGCTCGGTAGGCGACCGCAAACGGCACGCCGAGCATCGCGAACGCCAGCCAGGGCCCTATGTAGCTGTCGGTCGTGTTCTCCGCTACCGACTCGATTGCCGAAGCGGCGACGAGCGGCGCGCTCAGCGCCGCTCGATCGCGGCTGACCAGGCTTCGGAGACTGTGCTGCGCCCGCTCCAGTCCTTCTGTTTCCAGTGCCTGTTGCGTCGCAGCGCCGGCCATGATCAATCCCTGCACGGTGAATGAGGTGCGGAGCAAGACTGCTCCGCCCAGCAGGTATGCCACAGTCCCCAACTCGGTCAATCCAACCATCGCCAGCCAGGCCAGCGCACCCCAGATCGCGACGATGAAGGCGACAGCGCCGGCGCCAAACAAGAGCGCCATCTTCGGGCTCTGTGGCGCGATTCGCTCGAATCCGCTGATCATCCGCCCCATCCAGACCACCGGATGAACGCGCGCCGGGGGCTCGGGTAAGAGCCAATCCAGTGTGACCGCAAGCAGAACGACGCCGACATCGATCGCCAGATTGGCCCACCAGTCCGAGTAGATCATGGGAAACATCGACATGGCGCATTCAAACGTTAGGACTGGTTAGCGACAGAGTTCTGCACCGGCGCGCAAGACGCCAGATGATCGCCGTGACACCACTGGGCGGTCCGTCACCCTCTGTACTCGCACCAGTTGAAAGGCGCCGCAATTGACAGAGTCGAGTTTCGTAGATCCTCAGACGAGAGGTCGTCGATCGCCCGGGTGCACTCACGGAGAGACGAGCCAGGCAAACATCGCTGACGCATTCGTGCATAGCACCAGGTCTTCTATCATCAGGTGTGCACGATTCGTGCGAAATCGGCAACAGACATATGCAGATGGCGTGTGGCGATCGAATACCGGACTCAAGGCACATAGGAAGCTATCGGAGTCGAACGCTCTCAGGAGGTTCTCGACGTACCTGGCTTCAGCTCGGAGTGGAGTGCAAACTTGCAGACTGAAGATGTGCTCAGACGAGAAAACGTGGTGTTGCGGGAGCGGCTGTCGAGGCTGACGGAAGCAACTCTGCGGATAGGCGAAGACCTTGAACTTGATGCCGTGTTGCGTGAGGTTCTGGATGCCGCCTGTTCCTTGACGGCGGCAACTCGTGGCGGCATGACATTGCTTGACGACTCGGGAAACTCGCTTGAGTTCATCTCCTCGGGGCTCACCGAAGAAGAGCACCAGACCGTGGTCAACTTGCCCAGCGGGCCCGAATTCTTCGAGTACCTCACGGCAATGACCGAGCCGCTGCGGGTGGTCGACGCATCCACCGATTTGCAATCGCTGGGGATTGAAGAGCTGCCATTCTCCGTGGACAGTTTTCTGTACGCGCCAATCCGCCACCATGGCAGACAAGTCGGCAATATCTATCTCGGAAACAAGCTCGGCGAGTCCCCATTCACCGCCGACGACGAGGAGACGCTCAGCCTGTTCGCATCGCAGGCGGCGATGGCGATCTCCAACGCGCGCCGGTTGCAGGACGAGCAGCGCGCCCGGGCCGACCTGGAGACATTGATCGACACCTCTCCGGTCGGCGTCGTGCTGTTCGACGCCCAGGGCGGTAAGCCACTCTCAATCAACCGTGAAGCGCGAAGAATCATCGACCGTCTGCGCGACCCGGATCAGACCCCAGAGGAACTGTTGTATCTGATCTCCTATCGGCGTGGCGACGGGAGGCAGCTGAGCGTGGCCGAGTTCCCGCTCACCCGCTCCCTGACTACTGGCGAGACGGTACGGGGGGAAGAGATCGTGTTGCAATCGCCGGACGGGCGAGAGGTCAGCACGATCATTAACGCCACGCCGATTCATTCCGACGACGGCCAGGTGGTATCGGTCGTGGTGACGCTGCAAGACCTTGCCTCGCTACAGCAGTTGGAGCAGATGCGCGCCGATTTTCTGGCCATGGTCAGCCACGAGCTCCGCGCTCCGCTCAGTTCGATCAAAGGGTCCGCCGCCACACTGGTTCAGTCGGGAGTCACCCTGGACCCAGCGGCCGCCACGCAGTTCCACCGGATCATCGAAGAGCAAGCCGACCACATGCAGGACCTGATTACGGACCTGCTCGATGTCGCCAGGATTGAGGCCGGTACGCTGGCCGTCGCTCCCCAGCCGGTCGAAATCGGGCAATTGATCGAGGCCGCACGTAGCTCGCTCCAGAGCCTCGTTGCGGGCGGTGACATGACGATCGATCTGCCCCCCGACTTGCCCCTCGTGATGGCCGATCGCCGTCGTATCAGCCAGGTGCTGGTCAACCTGCTGTCCAACGCTGTTCGCCACTCGCCCGATGCGTCGCCCATCCACCTGTCGGCGCAGACAGTCGGCGTCCAGGTGGAGATCCGGGTGAAGGACGAGGGTGACGGAATTCCGGAAGAACAACTGTCGCAGCTGTTTCGCAAGTTCTCTCAGTCGACGGCAGCTTCCGGCGGATCGCTCCCCGGATCGGGTCTCGGCCTCGCCATATGCAAGGGCATTGTCGAGGCGCACGGGGGACGCATTAGAGCCGAGAGCGCCGGACTGGGCCGTGGCGCGACGTTCAGCTTCACGTTGCCAGCTACGGAGGTGCCCGGTACGCCTGAGCCGGTCGTACTGCCCCAGGTCGTGTCCGAGATCGAACGCGGCACAAAGCGGCGCGTCCGGATCCTCGCCGTGGACGACGATCCGCAGACACTGTTGCACGTTCGTGATGCGTTGACCAGGGCCGGCTACGAACCAATCCTGACCGGTGACCCTGACGCAATTGGGCGGCTGATCACTGAGCGGCGGCCCCATCTCGTCCTGCTCGACCTGATGTTGCCAGAAGTTGACGGCATTGAGCTCTTGGACCTCGTCCCCGAGTTGCGGGAGCTGCCGGTGATCTTTTTGTCGGCCTACGGCGGCGATCGGCGGATTGCCCGAGCCCTCGAACATGGAGCCGACGATTACATCGTCAAGCCGTTCTCGCCGGCGGAGCTCGTCGCTCGGATTCACACCGTGCTGCGCCGCTGGACGATGAGCACGGCGGCAGAACCGAACGAGCCGTTTGTCAAAGACGACCTGGTCGTCGACTTCGCCGCGCCGCGTTTTTAGATCGCCGATAATCCTGTGCGACTGACCCAGCTTGAGTACCGCCTGCTGGTCGATCTCTGCAAACACGCCGGTCGCGTGCGTACCCACGCGGAGCTGTTGCGATCTGCCTGGGGACCAGCTCATCCGGGCCGTTCTGGCGCGGTGCGCACGGTCATCAAACAGTTGCGCCGCAAGCTCGGCGACAATGCCGATCAGCCCAGCTACATCTATAGCGAACCGCGTGTCGGGTATCGCATGGCGCAACCGGAGCCTCTTGACGCGACACACCGTTAGGCGGGCGCCCTGACAAGACACCCAACGCAATCCCGTCACTGACGCGCAACGACGGCCGTGAGTATCCCCGACAGATTGTCTTCGTTTGAGGTTGGCACGTCACTCGGGCGTAAAGCGGTCGAGGAAGTCGTTGAACTTCTCTTCGACCAGCCCGAAGCGAACCTCCATCGACGACATGCCCCGACGCGTCCCTTGAATCTCCTCGCGCAGCGCGGTCAATTCGGTGCGCATTTCAATCAGCTCAGGCAGCAGCACGTCGATGACTGCGATGTACACGCGTCGGTCATTGTCGCCCAGCGTCGAAGGTAATCGGGACACCAGTCGGGAGCGGTACTCGCCCGCTTGCTCGGTCTCTGCAACGGTGTCGATGTCTTTGTCAGCCATCAAGTGCTCAACACGTTCGAAGCAACAGTGCGGCGGCCGCCGCAATGATGATCACCACCAGGAGAGTGAAGAGTCTGATCATCGTCGAAAGCGCAAATTGATCACAAAGATCAATCCGAGGGGACCGAGCACCAGCAGCATGACAAGGATGGAAATGCTCAGCGCCTGACGTCCGGAGATCAGCGCCGCGCCCAGAGCGGCACCGATCCAGATCGCGACCGCAACAAGCACCACATCGGGCATGTCACAACTGCCTACGCGTTGCGGGAGTCGCTGCCGCCTGCTCGGTGCACATCAATCTCACTTTCTGCCGGTTCTAGCTCGCAGTGACGCGTGGACCTGTCACAGGCCAAACGACTGGGGGTGGCCCCCCTTACTCCCTGCGACGACAGCCGATCTACGAAGCCGAACGGCGTGTTGCGGGTGGCCGGACATCGTCTGCGCAATACTCTCAGTCCAGTTATGTAACTTCCGTAGTCGAGGTCGTCCAGCGACATGTAGTTCTGGTGCAATCCAACGTCCGACGAGGGATGAATGTCGCTACGGCTCAGCGGACGAAGCTCAAATGCCCACGACGCTCGTCTCGCGATCGCTGCCGAGTCGCGCAGAGTCATTGAAAGCGGGGCCTGGCCACCAGCGCAACCATCAGACCCATAGGCCCAAGCGTGAGAACGGTGATATCTACCGGTCGCAAAATATGCATATGGCCATTCAGGCGAAGCAGCGCCGCAGCGCCGAACCCGAGCCAAATCACGACAAGCAGGACGAGGAACAGCTCAAACATGGACCGGCTCGAATAGGAATGGGTTGTCGTTTCCTGACTACGCCGTCGGCGGCGCCCGGGCGGGCAGCCAGGCGTCAAGATTCGCCAACCAGTGTCCTCTAGCGGCTGTGCAAGTGACGCACTGAATGTTGGCAATTGACGTGCATGGAACGTGTGGGGCAAGAGAAGCGGTCAAGTAGCGGGCAATTCAGGCTCGCTCCGCTCGCTGCGAAACCGTCAGCGCTTGCCAGCCCGTCCGAATGCCGAGCTCTCAATCTGGAGATCCTTCGCAGACCGACACATTTCTGCAACATTTCATCGCAATCGTGAGTGCCAACGCAGCAATCTCACGAAAGGAGAGCGCAATGACACTCGCGAAGCTGCTGAAGAAGACCGTCCTGGTCGGACCGATACTGGGAGCCATGATTGGCGGAGCAGTCCTGATCGGCTGTGCGTCGGGTTCCAACGATGGGTCAGGCGCAGAACCCGCCGTGACCAGGCAAGAAGCGTCCGAACGCGCAGACGACCGTTCGAGAGGAGAACATGAACGAAACCAGGAACAGGGCCGCGAGTCCGGCGGCGAACAAGGCAGCCGGGGCGAATCCGGCGGCGAAGGCAGCCAACACAACGAAACGCGCGAACGCGGCCAGCACAGCGAAGTGCGTGAACGCGGTGGTGAGGCTGGCGATTCCGGCAGCGAATCCGGCCAGCACAACGAGGCCGGCGAACGCGGCGGTGGGGCCGGCGACTCCGACGGTGGCGAGGCGAGCAGCGCCAATGCGCTCGCCCGCGACGCCACCTTCGACGAGGTCCGCGGCGGCGCCCGACTGGTGCTCAAGTTCGACGACGCATCGAACTCATTCCGAGGCATCGTTGAAAACACCAGCGACCGCGTCCTGACCAGGGTCCGCGTCGAAGTCCACCTCGACAACGGCGCCGAGCTCGGTCCGACGACGCCGACCGACCTCGCCCCCGGCGAATCACTCGACATCGTCCTGCCCTCCACGCCTGAGTCCTTCACATCATGGACGACTCACGCCGAAGTCGGCAGCGGCGAAGGCGGCAGCGAGCACGGCGGCGAGTCTGGCGAATCCGGCGACGAAGGCGGCGACGAGAGCCGCGAGGCTGAGATGTCGAGCCCAATCACGCCGCTCGACGAACGCTGGAGCGGTGTGCTCGGCGGAATCGCCGTCGACGCCAGCTTCGACCAGGCCACCGGGACGATGCACACCACCGTCCGCAACACAACGGGCGAAACGCTGTGCTTCGTCCAGTCCGAGCCGCACCTGAAGTCCGGCGCCAACACCGTGGGTGAGTTGGGACCCGACGTGATCGGCGACCTGGCGCCGGGACAAGAGGTGACCACCAGCATCTCGGTCGCCAGCGAACCGGGGCTCGCGGGGGTCTCGTTCGACGGCTACGTGGTGCACCTCGAGGTGTTCGAATGCGGCGGCCCCGGCCCGCAACCTCACTCAGGTGAGGGCGGCGAGTCTGGCGAGGCCCGCGAAGGCCGAGAGTCCTCCAGAGGGCACGAGTCCGCTGAGCAACACGGCGACAACGGCGAGTCCGGCAGAGAGCACGGCTCCGGCGGCGAAGGCGGCAGCCACGAATAGAAGCGGCTTGGGGCTGGCATATGAGCAGGACCTGCAAGGAATACAATCCGCGCAGTTCCCATTCACCCGACGCGGCGCCCCACGAAGGCGTCGCGTTCGGTCGGATGTATTCGAGGATCGACGATGAGCGCTCACGTTCTCATCATTGAAGACGACCTCAGGATCGCCGACTGGGTGCGGATCTACTTCGAGCGGGCCGGCTACACCGCTGAAGTGGTGCATGACGGACAGACGGGACTGAACCTGGCCCGACGTCTGGCTCCCGACCTGATCATCCTCGACCTCACGCTGCCCCGTCTCGACGGTGTTGAACTGTGCAGGATTCTGCGGCAGGAGTCGGACGTGCCCATCATCATGCTGACCGCAAGGGAAGCGCCGGCCCAACGAATCATCGGGCTGGACAGCGGCGCCGACGATTACATCGTCAAGCCCTTCGATCCCAGGGAAGTCATCGCTCGATCCGAGGCCGTGCTTCGCCGGGTGCAGGGCAAGGTCCAGCAGCAGCTCACCAGCGGCGCGATCAGTCTCAACGAGACGACGGGAGCCGTCACCGTCAACCACGTGCGCGTCGACCTGAGCCAGTCGCAGATGGCCCTGCTTGCCACCTTCATGCGGCATCCCAACCAGGTGTTGACGCGCGATCAGTTGATCTCTTTGACCTTCCAGCACGAGTTTGAGGGCTTCGATCGGGCGATCGACAGCCAGGTCGCGCGGCTGCGCAAACGGATCAGCCATGGAGGCAACCAGCCGATCGAAACCGTGTACGGCGCCGGCTATCGGTTTGTCGTGGAGGACGAATGATGTCGCTGCGCAAGCGGATCATGGCCGCCACCATCCTCGTGGTCATCCTCACCGTTCTGGTCAGTTCCCTGCTCGCCTACTTCGCGAGCGAGTCTCGGCTGAATGTGTTCGTCGATCAGATCGGCAACGACGAAGCGGGCAGATTGGCTCAGAGGCTGGGCCGCGCCTACGAGGACGCCGGTGGCTGGCAACACTCTGGAGCCGTCCTGGCCGAGGCCGGCTTCGCATACACAGGGATCGGTCAGGAAGAACAGTCAGAGACCGGTGAGGAGAACCACGTCGAGTTCTTCCACCAGGACCCGATTCGAATCGTCATCGTCGACGCCGACGGGAGCGTGGTCCTGGACAATTTTGACCAGGTAGCCCCGGGCAGCCGTGCTTCGAGTCTGGACGGGCATCGTGAGCCGGTGGTCGTGCCGACTACCGGCCTGGCCGTGGGCCACGTCTACGTCGATGTGAACCACGAGCTCCTGTCGAGCGAGTCGCATGGGTTTCTGAGCACGCTGATCTACATCATCCTGGTTGGCGGCTTGATCACGGTCGGCTTTGCGTTCCTGCTCGCCGTCTGGTTGTCCCGGCGAATCACGGCCCCCGTCCAGGCATTGACCGAAGCCACTCAGGCCGTTGCCCAGGGCGATACGACCAGACTGGAGGTCACAACGTCTGATGAGCTGGGCCAGATGAGTGAGGCGTTCAATCAGATGAGTTCGACACTGGAGACACAGCGCGAACTCCGCCGCCAGTTGGTCAATGACGTGTCGCACGAGCTGAATACGCCGCTCAGTGTGATCCAACTCGAGGCGGCCGGGCTGCGCGATCGACTGCAGTCCCCCGAGGCCGCGTCCGACCACATCATTCACGAGGTCGAGCGGCTGCGCGGTCTGGTCACCGACCTCGACTGGTTAGCTGAAACGGACCACGGCGAACTGCGGCTCAACCTTGAAACGACGTCGGTCGAGGATCTGCTGACGGCGGAGCTGGAACGCTGGCAGCCGCAAGCGCAGGCCCAACAGATTCAGCTGTCTCCGCAGATTGCGGTCGACCTCCCCAACGCCCAACTCGACCGCAGCCGGATGAGCCAGGCGCTGGGGAACGTGCTTGGCAACGCCTTCAATAGTGTCGAACCTGGCGGCAATGTCGGGCTCAGCGCCCGCCGCCAAGACGATGGGGTCCTGTACATCTCAATCGCCGATGACGGGAGCGGCATCGACCCTTCGGACCTGCCGCACATATTCGACCGCTTCTATCGCGCTGACCAAGCTCGAAGTCGCGGCGCCCCCGGCGCCGGCCTGGGGCTCGCGATTACGCGCGCCATCGTCGAGGCGCACGGGGGTAGGGTCCGCGCATCAAGCAAGGGGCTCGGTCAGGGTGCGACCGTCACCATCGAGCTGCCACTTGCCGGTCCAGAACCGCAGTAGCGCTCGAACCTGTTTTTCGTTGTATAGCCTCGACCCGTGCCGCCGCGCTGCTGCATCGTCTCGGCGGAACAGGAAGAGCGGCATGCTTGACGGACCGCAGGACGCGTTACTGCTGATCGCCTCCGGCGCAATCGGTTACCTGCTGGGCGCGCTTCCCTTTGCCCAATTGGTCAGCCGCCGGATCGAGGGCGTCGACATCTACCGCACGGGCACCACGCTGGGCGGAACGGCCAACGTGTTTTGGAACGTGGGCAGGCGCAGCGGACTGGTCGTCTTCGCCGGCGACGTCGGCAAGGGCACTGCGGCTGTGGCCGTGGCCTGGGCGTTGGGGGTTGATGCTCCCTTGACCCTGGTCGCCGGCGCGGCCGCCATCATCGGACACTGGGCATCGGTGTTCTCGTCTTTCAAGGGCGGCGACGGGATGACGCCTCTCATCGGAGTGAGCCTGGCGCTGGTCCCGGTCCTGACCGCATTGGCGGCAGTCGTCGGCGTCTGCACGGTGCTCCTGTTGCGTCACCACCGGCTTCGATCTGCCTGGGGCATCTGCACCGGATATCTGCTGATGCTGGGCCTGGGTCTGGCGTTCGATATCGAACCCCTCGTATCGCCCGGCAGCGAGATCGAACTGGTCGGGGGAGTGACGATCATGGCGGGATTGGTGCTAATCAGAAGTATGATCGTCCGCCGCCGGCTCGATGCCGCAGAGCCTCGAACTCAGCCCGAGCGGCATTCGGACGCGGCGAACTCCGCGACGCAATCGGAATAGCCGGCGGAGATCTGTTGGATCAGACTGTCATTCCAGCCGGTCTGAGTTGAAGCGAGTCGCGGTCGGCCAGGCACCGGCGCGACCCACTCGTCCCCGCCACCAGAGAACCAGCGCCTGACCAGCGCAGGCGCCGCCAGAGTTGAACAGTCCGAAGAAGTTCGCGGTATGGTGCCGGGTGGTAGGCCAGAGTTGGCGAAATAGAGAACAGACGTTTCTTCCTTCGTCGCCCCATCCGACGGCATCGGAATCGTGTAGGTCAGTGTGGCCTGGTCGCCGACCACCTCGATCTCTTGGACGAAGTTGCGAATCAACGCTTTCCGCTCGGGGAACGTGCCCTGCTGGAGGAACTCCCGGAAATCCCTTACGTACTCCTTGATCTCCTCAGTGCCTGGGAGATCGACGCGGCGCTTCTCAAGCTGGCGGCTCAGGTCTTCCTGTGCGGCCATCAGCTGCTCCTCGCGGTGGCGCATCGCGTAGATGCGCGGCGACAGGACTTCCATCGTCAGGTCGCTCGTCTCGAGGGCCTCGTAGAGTCGCGACAGCCGCTTGCGCACGTCAGCTAGTTCGCCCTCAACCGCCTCGAGCTTGCCGCCCAACTCCCCGGCCACCTGATCGACCTCTTCGGCGACCAGCGTCACGAGCTCCGTGATCGTCTCGTCGGTGAGGATGCGTTCCTTGATCTTGTCGACCACGAAGCCTTCGACCCTGGGCGCGT
>VXTH01000160.1:0-11242 GCA_009837565.1 Chloroflexota bacterium
GCCGAATACACCGCCCTCTTCCTGCTCGTCGTGCTCGCCTCGTCGCTCTTCCTCGGCGGCTGGAACTGGCCCTTCGGCGCCGACGTCGGGCTGGGCCTGCAGATCGTACTGACCTTCGTCAAGACTTCCGTGTTGATCGTGCTCGTGATCGGCTCGCGAGCCCTGTTCCCCCGTCTGCGCATCGACCAGCTCATGGCCTTCTCCTGGAAGGTGCTCCTGCCCTTCTCCATTGTTCAGGTGATCGCCAACGGGATCATCCTCGCCTACGGCGGCGCCGACTGGGTAGTGGGGCTGGTCTCGTTCGCATTGCTGGCCGCGCTCGGCGGACTGGTCTTCTACATCATGCGACGCAAGCAGGGTGAAGGCACTCGCACCGTACAAACCACGCCGGCCACGCCGCGTGTGATCACCGCGCCAGAGGTCACCCCGGTCGAGGCCGGCGGCGACTAGCAGAACAGATCGAAGAGGTAGAGGAGCAACCGCGTGGAGGACGGCGTTACCGCGACTCAGGTGGTGTTCTGGATCCTGGCCGTGGTCATGCTGATCTCCGCGATCGGTGTGGTCACTGCGGGCAACATCGTCTACGCCGCGCTCTTCTTCATCGCCTCGCTGGCAGGCGTCGCCGGCATCTACCTGATCCTCACGGTCGAGTTCATCGCCCTCGTCCAACTCCTGATCTACGGCTCCGCGGTCGTCATCCTGATCCTCTTCGCGCTGATGCTTACCCGCGCCCGCGAGCGCCCGCAGGCGCTCTTCGGTCGCTCCCGACCTCTCGGCATCGCGGCCGCGCTCGGCCTGCTCGCTGCACTGATCGGCGGCATCGTCGCGACGACCTGGACCACACCGGAGTCCTCAACGGCCTTTGAGCCTGTCGGCCTGCAAGCCATCGGCGACGCCATCTTCACCCTCTGGATCGTCCCCTTCATCATCGTCGGCGTGCTGCTCTCGATAGCCCTCGACGGTGCAATCATGCTCGCCTCACCTGACGAGGACGACAACTGATGCCGCCACTCGAGCACATCCTCGTCGTCAACGCGGTGCTCTTCGCCATCGGCGCCATGGGCGTGCTCACACGCCGGAACGCGGTGCTGATCCTGCTCTCGGTCGAGCTGATGCTCAATGCCGTGTCGCTCAACATGGTGGCGTTCGCGGTCTACGGTCAGGTCGACTTCGGCAACATCACCGGCATCGTCTTCGCTTTCTTCATCATCGTGATCGCGGCCGCAGAGGTCGCGCTCGCGCTGGGCATCGTCGTGCGGACCTTCCGCAACCGGGCCACCGCCAACGTCGACGAAGTGAATCTCCTCAAGTGGTAAGCGGGAGCGTGCGCTGATGATCTGGGCTGACCACGCATGGATATTGCCGGCGATCCCGGCCATCTCCTTCGTTGTCCTGTTCCTCTTCGGGCGCAAGTTGCCGCGCGGCGGCGACTTTATCTCGGTCGGCGCGGCGCTGGCAGTGTTCGTGCTCTTTTTCTTCGTGCTCGAGTCGCACCTCGACTGGCTGGGCGCCGGTCTCGGCGGTATCCGCAACGTCGGCACCGACTGGATCAACTTCGACAGTTTCATCGTCAGGCTCGGATTCACCGTCGACTCAATCGCGATCGTGATGGTCTTCGTGGTCTCCACCGTCGCGCTGATGGTCAACATCTATTCGACCAACTATCTGCGCCACCACGGACGTCCCGAACCGCGCTACTGGTGGTACTTCGCCGTGCTCTCGCTGTTTGTGGCGATGATGCTGACCCTGGTTCTGGCCGACAACCTGTTGCTCATGTTCGTCGCCTGGGAAGGCGTGGGTCTCTGTTCTTTCCTGTTGATCGGCTTCTACTACGAGCGCCGCTCGGCGGTCGAGGCGGCCAAGAAGGCGTTCGTCACCACGCGACTCGGCGATGTAGGCCTGTTCATTGGCATCATCCTCTTCTGGCGCGCGACCGGTTCCTTCCAGATCTCCGACATCATCGCCGCCGCCGAGGCGGGCAGAGTCAACGACTTGCCCCAGGTCATGGGCGACGGCTACCTCACGCTCTCAACCCTGATGCTCTTCCTGGGCGCGGCCGGCAAATCGGCCCAGGTGCCGTTCCACGTCTGGCTGCCCGACGCGATGGAAGGCCCGACGCCGGTCTCCGCGCTGATTCACGCCGCCACCATGGTTGTCGCCGGCGTCTACCTGGTCGCCAGGCTGCTGCCGGTCTTTGAAGTCACCCCGGGCGCATCCAACGTTGTCCTCGGCGTCGGCCTGACCACTGCGCTTCTTGCCGGCATGATGGCCCTCGCTCAGAACGACATCAAGCGAGTGCTCGCCTACTCCACTGTGTCTCAACTTGGATTCATGTTCGTCGCCCTGGGGGTCGGCGCCGTTGGCATTGCCATGTTCCATCTGCTCACCCATGCGTTCTTCAAAGCGTGCCTCTTCCTCGGCTCCGGCTCCGTGATCCACATGACCGAGGAGCAGGACGCGCGCAAGCTTGGCGGCCTCTGGTGGCGCATGCCGGTCACTGCCTCGACCTTCATCGTCTCCTCAGTCGCGCTGGCTGGCATCCCGCCGCTCTCCGGGTTCTTCTCCAAGGATGAGATCTTCCTCGCCACGATTGGCGGCGCGAACACCGCAATCGCCATCCTGCTCGGCGTGGCCGCCTTCCTCTCCGCCCTCTACATGGCGCGGCTCGTGATCATTACCTTCTTCGGTCCGCCCAAGGACCTCGCCGTGATCCGCCGCGCCCGCGAGGCCGCCCCGACCATCCTGATCCCGCTTGTCTTCCTCACCGTGCTCACTTTCCTCGTCGGCTTCGTCGCCTTCGACCAGGTCGGCGACGCGCTCGGCTTCCCCGGCGGCATCAACAGCTACATCTATTTCCCCGAGCCCGAGAGCTTCCACTTCTCCAACTCGATCGCCGCCGTCACCGGCACGGTCTCGCTGCTGGGCTTCCTCACCGCCTGGTGGTTCTTCTGGGGCAAGAACTCGGAGCGCGCCAAGGCCGTGCGCGAGTTCCAACCCCGGCTCGCCGCTGTCGTCGAGAACAAGTTCTACTTCGACGAGGCCTACCAATGGGGCATCGACCGCGCCATGCTGCCGCTGGCCCGGGTCGTCGCCTGGTTCGACCGCATGATCGTCAACGACACCGGTATCAACGCCCCGGCCGACGCTACGCGCTACGCCGCCTACTGGCTGCGCTACCACGTCACCGGACGGATTCCCGACTACGCGCTGCTGATGGTCGTCGGCGTCGCCCTCGCGGGCGGCCTCGCCTTCCTGCTGCGCGGATAGCGAGCGAAACAGAAAGAGAGAGGCGCACAGCGTGGACGCAGGCGAAGCACTCCTCCTGCTCTTGCTGATCCCCGGCGCAGCGATGCTGCTCACGATCCTCGTGCCCTCGCGGCACGCGAATGTCGTGCGCTGGATCGCCCTGGTCGCGACCACCGCCACGCTGATCGACTCAATCTGGATCTTCGCCGTCTACGACTTCGCCGAAGGCGGCTACCAGTTCAACCTCCAGTACCCGTGGATCGAGAACATCGGCTTCCTCGGCGAGAACGGCATCTCCCTGCATCTCGCCGTCGACGGCATTGCAGCGCCGATGGTCCTGCTCAACGGTCTGGTCGGCTTCGCCGGCGTGCTCGTCTCCTGGAAGATCACGCACCGCGTCAAGGACTTCTTCATCCTCTTCATGGCACTCTTTACCGGCGTCTACGGCGTCTACATCGGCCAGGACCTGTTCTTCTGGTTCTTCGCCTACGAGCTCGCCGTGCTGCCGATGTACCTGCTGATCGTGATCTGGGGCTCGACCAACAAAGAGTACGGCGCGATGAAGCTGACCATGGTCCTGGTCGGCGGCTCGGTGCTCATCTTCGTCGGCATCTTTGCCGTCTTCGCCGAGGCCGGCGCCGGTACCTTCGACATGGCCGTGCTGCGCGATATCGAGTTCGACCGCGGCTTCGCTAACACCTTCTTCCCCTTCTTCATGATCGGTTGCGGAGTCCTGGCCGGCCTCTTCCCCTTCCACACCTGGTCGCCCGACGGCCACGTGGCCGCGCCGACCGCCGTCTCGATGCTTCACGCCGGCGTGCTGATGAAGCTGGGCGCGTTCGGCATCATCCGCCTGGGCATGGAAATCCTGCCCGCCGGCACCGACTTCTGGATGCCCGTCCTGCTCGTGCTCGGCGGCGTCGCCGCCGTCTACGGCGCGATCTCGGCGATCCACCAGACCGACCTCAAGTTCGTGATCGGCTATTCCTCCGTGTCCCATATGGGCTTCGTCCTGATGGGCCTGGGCACGATGAACAACATCGGCGTCAACGGCGCGGTCCTGCAGATGTTCTCGCACGGCGTCATGACCGCCCTCTTCTTCGCCATGGTCGGCGGACTCTATGACCAGGCCCACACCAGGGACATCCGCGTCTTTGGCGGGCTGGTGCGCAAGATGCCGCTGTTCGTGATCTTCTTCGGTATCGCCGGCCTCACCTCGCTCGGCTTACCCGGACTCTCGGGATTCGTGGCTGAGTTCCACATCTTTGTCGGAACCATCGACACGTTCCCGCTCTTCGCCGCGCTGGGCATCCTTTCCGCCGCGCTGACCGCGATCTATGTGCTCCGACTCATGGGCCGCGCCGCGCTCGGACCCTTCAATCCGCGCTGGGAGAACCTCAAGGAGCTCTCGCGCTGGGAGATCGCCGCTGCCATCGTGCTTATCGCGCCGATCATCGCAATGGGCGTCTGGCCCGACCCGTTCATTGACCGCATCGCGCCAACCGTGGCGGAACTGCCCAAGATTGATCAGATCGGCGGCCTGTTCACGCTCAGCTCGCTGACCGGACGGTGACACTGATGGACCTCGAGTATCAGCTGATCATCCCCGAGTTCGTCATGGCCGGCCTGGCCGTGGTGATCATTGCCGCTGCATTGGCCTTCCGCAATGTCGACCAGAAGTGGTTCGGTTACGCCACTGCCGCGGCGCTGGCCGTAATCGCAGTCGTCACCGCGGTCGCGTACTGGGACACCAGCGACGACTTTGGTGGAGTACTCGCAGTCGATCACTTCACCGTGCTCTTCCGGGTCTTCTTCCTCGGCATCGCCTTCTTCACCGTGATCGCCGCAGTCCAGTTCGCCGGTGACCGGCTCAAGAATCACGCCGAGTTCTACGGGCTGATCATCTTCGCCACGCTTGGCATGATGCTGCTCGCGGCCTCGCGCGAGCTGCTCACGGCCTACCTCTCGCTTGAGTTGCTCTCGTTCAGCTTCTACATCCTCGTCGGTTTCAACAAGCTCAACCCGTTCTCCAACGAGGGCTCGCTCAAGTACATGCTGCTCGGCGCGTTCTCGTCGGCGCTGATGCTCTACGGCATCTCGCTGATCTACGGCGTCACCGGCAGCACGACCTACTCCGCCATCGGCCCCGATGTCGTCGAGGGCACGCGCAGCATCGCCGGCCAGCTCGCCTCGTTCGCGGGGGGCAGCGGCGGCGTCGATCCCGACGGGGCGCGGCCCGGACTGTTGATCGGACTCGTGCTGATCACGGCCGGCCTCGGCTTCAAGGTGTCGGCCGTGCCCTTCCACCAGTGGACGCCCGACGCTTACCAGGGCGCGCCGCTGCCGATCACCGCCTTCCTCAGCGCCGGCGGCAAGGCCGCCGCCTTCGCCTTCTTCCTGCGTCTGTTCTCCGAGGCCTTCCTGCCTGCCGCCGCCGAGTGGGTCTGGTTCGTCGCCATTCTCGCCGCTGTCACGATGATCGTCGGCAACCTGATGGCGCTGCAGCAGACCAACTTCAAGCGGCTGATGGCGTATTCATCGATCTCGCAGGTGGGTTATCTGCTCGTCGGTATCGTCGCGCTCGACGCGGCCAATATCACTCAATCGCAGGACGCCGCTTCGGCGTTGGTGTTGCATCTGATCGGATATGTGACAACCAACATCGCCGTGTTCGCGGCGATCATCGCCTTCTACAACCGGACCGGTCGCGATGACATCGTTGATCTGCGAGGACTGGCTGAACGTCAACCCTTCCTCGCGTTTGCCATAGCCGCTGCATTGTTCTCGCTGGCCGGCATGCCGCTGTTCGCCGGATTCGCGACCAAGTTCATCATCTTCCAGGCCGCCTTCAACAACGGCTTCCTCTGGCTGGGGGCGA
The DNA here is from genome assembly GCA_009837565.1 of Chloroflexota bacterium. Classification (GTDB taxonomy): domain Bacteria; phylum Chloroflexota; class Dehalococcoidia; order Bin125; family Bin125; genus Bin125. Next base: position 6,125 of record VXTH01000160.1, read on the forward strand.
TCGGCGTGACCGCCTCCTTTGTGTCCCTGTACTACTACCTGATGGTGATCAAGCAGATGTACCTGTACGAGCCGGAGGGCTCGGATCGCGAGCGGTTCCATGTCTCACGTCCGCTGGCCGGAGCGCTGGTCGTGCTGGTAGCGGGGGTCCTGTTCATCGGCCTGTACCCCACACCGCTCTTCGATGTGATCCACAGTTCGACCGAGGGTCTATTCGAACAGGCTGCGGCAATGTCGGCAGCGGTAGTGGGTCAGTAGACCCGACATCTCAGCAATAGACGAATTCGCACAGTCGGTCATACCCACGAAGACGATGGTATGAGTATCTTTTCGCTCCTACGCCAACTGAATGCTGCATTCCCCGGCAAGGAACTCGCCCGACACCAGGAGTGGGTGGAAGGCGCCTCCTCGACCGACGTGAGTGGCGAGGTTGATCACGCCGAGTTGGTCAAGGAGTACTACGAGATTTGCACCGAGTTCATGGTCTTCGGCTGGAGCGAGTCGCTGCACTTCGCGCCGCTTTCACCACGCCTGAGCCTTGAAGAGTCGCAGATTCGACACCAGCGATCGATCATCGAGAGCCTCGACCTGGAAGCGGGTATGCAGGTTATTGATGTCGGATGCGGCATCGGCGGACCCATGCGCCGCGTGGCACGCGAGGCCGGCGTTCACGTGCTCGGCGTCAACATCAATGAACACCAGTTGAACCGCGCGAAAGCGCTCAACGAAGAGGCGGAGATCGGCCACATGGTCGACTATCTCGGCGCCAGTTTCATGGACATGAGCGCCATCGCGGACGGCACATTCGATCGCGCCTACGCCATTGAATCGACCTGTCACGCGCCCGACAAGGAGGGCGCATTCGCCGAGATTTTCCGCGTCCTGAAGCCTGGCGCCCTCTTCTGGGGTCAGGAAATGTGCATGACGGACGTGTTCGATTCGGGAGACAGTCGGCATCAGGAGATCAAGGCGGAGCTGAAGCGTGGAATCGCGCTCCGCGAGATCGCGACGACCGGAGAAGTCAACCGGGCGCTCGAGGCGGTGGGCTTCGAACTCCTCGAAGGCCAGGATCAAGGCGTTGCGCAGCCCGGGGCCAATACGCCCTGGTATCAGCCGATGCTGAGTTACCGGGGCACGCGGCGCGGCTCCGTTAGCAGGAGCCCCCTCGGTCGCCAGGCGCTCCTCGCCGGGGCTCGCCTGGCCGAGTGGCTGAGGATCCTTCCGGACGGATCAGCGAGCGTCATCAGCATGATGGATCGCACGGCCAGGGCCTACGTCGCCGGCGGTCAGACCGGGATCTTCACGCCGCTCTACTGTTTCCTGGCGCGCAAGCCTCTGTAGGCGGCCCAGGCAGTTAGAGCACCGCGAGGTAGCGGTTCAGTTCGTAGTCGGTCACCTGCGAGCGGTACTCGTCCCACTCGAGCCGCTTGTTCTGCAGCACGGTCGACCAGACGTACTCGCCGAGCACACTCTTCATCAGGTCGGACTTCGAGAACGCCTCGATCGCGCGACCCTGGGTTGTGGGCATCTCGATGATCTCACGGGCGGCGCGCTCCGCCGGGGTGAGTTCGAAGACATTGTCCTCGGCCGCCGGCGGCGGGACCAGTCCCTCATCGATGCCGCGCAGACCGGCGGCGAGGAAAGTGGAGAAGGCGAGGTAGGGATTGGTGGCCGAGTCGGCGCCCCGGTACTCGAGGCGTGACGATTCGGAGTCGCCGGGTTCGTACTCGGGGATGCGGACGAGGTCGGACTGGTTGGCGTGCGACCAGGTGAGGTAGACGGGCGCTTCGGTGCCCGGCGCGAGCCGCTTGTAGCTGTTCGACCACTGGTTGGTGATCAGCGTGAACTGCGGCGTGTAAGCGAGGAGTCCGGCCAGGAACGAGCGGGCGATCTCCGAGAGACCGCCGCCCTCTGCGTAGAAGAGATTCTGTTCGTGGTCGAACAGCGAGAGGTAGACGTGCATCCCCGAGCCGTTGACACCATTGAGCGGCTTGGGCATGAAGGTGGCGTGGACGCCCTGCTTGATCGCGACCTCCTTGACGACTAGGCGCGTGGTCATGACCTGGTCCGCCATGGTCAGCGCGTCGGTGTAGCGCAGGTCGATCTCGTGCTGCGACGGCGCCGCCTCGTGGTGCGAGGATTCGACGCCGATGCCCATTTCCTCCAGGGTGAGGACGGTCTCGCGACGCAGGTCGGTCGCGGTGTCGAGCGGCGAGAGGTCGAAGTAGCCGCCGGAGTCCAGCGGCGAGGGGTCGTCGGGCGCGCGGAAGTAGAAGTACTCGATCTGCGGGGCGACGTAGAAGGTGTAGCCGCGCTGCTGGGCAGACTCGAGCTGACGTCGCAGCACGCGGCGAGGGTCGCCTTCGAACGGGTCGCCATTGCGGCGATGGATATCGCAGATCATCCGCGCGACGCGGTGCTGCTGGGGTCGCCAGGGCAGGACCACGAACGTGTCCGGGTCGGGCAGCGCGACCATGTCGGACTCGTCGTGCCGGGCGAAGCCCTCAATCGACGCGCCGTCGAACTCAACGCCCTTCTCCAGCGCGGCCGGCAGTTCGTCGATGGTGATCGCGACCGACTTCAATTGCCCCAGCAGGTCGGTGAACCAGAGCCGGACGAAGCGGACGTCGTGCTCGCGGCAGGCGTTGAGGACGTGCTGGTGCTCACTTGGTGGAGCGTTGAGGTCACCGTTGAGGCTGGTCATGTTGATCGTCGGGTTCCGCTCTGCCATTCCCTTCCAGTCCCCTCTCCCTGAGGGAGAAGCCTGCCCCGCACTTGATGCGGGGGGTTAGGGTGAGGGCCCGTGAGCAGATAGGCAGGGCCGACCGACCCTCACCCCAGCCCTCTCCCAGCGGGAGAGGGAGGGGAAATGCCCCTAGATGTGGTAGTAGTGAAAGAACTCGGCCGCGACCGGGTGCATGAAGACGTCTCGCGCCTCGGTCAGCTTGAAGTCCTGGTACTCATCGATCAGGTCCTGGGTGAAGACGCCGCCTTCCATCAGGAAGTCGTGATCGTCCGCCAGCGCCTGCAGCGAACCTTCGAGTGAGTGGGGCACGGACGGAATGCCTGCGGCCTCTTCGGCGCTCAGCTCGTAGATGTCGGTGTCGACCGGGTCGTCCGGCTCGATCTGGTTGCGGATCCCGTCGAGGCCGGCCATCAGCATCGCCGAGAAGGCGAGGTAGGTGTTGGCCGAGGCGTCGGGCGGGCGGAACTCGATGCGCTTGCTGTTCGGCGAGGTCTCATAGGTGGGGATGCGGACCGCCGCCGAGCGGTTCCGCTGCGAGAACGCGAGGTAGATCGGCGCCTCGAAGCCGGGCACCAGTCGCTTGTAGGAGTTGGTCGTCGGGGCGCAGAAGGCGAGCAGCGCCGAGCCGTGCTTGAGCAGTCCGCCGATGTAGTGGCGGGCGGTGTCGGAGAGCTCGGCGTAGCGGCCGGCCTCGTAGAAGAGCGGCGCGCCGTCCTTCCATAGCGACTGGTGGCAGTGCATGCCGGTGCCGTTGTCTCCGTAGAGCGGCTTGGGCATGAAGGTCGCTGACTTACCGTGGGCCTTGGCCACGTTGCGGACGATGTGCTTGTACCACTGGGTCTCGTCGGCCTTGGTCCGCAGCGTGTTGAAGCGGGTCGCGATTTCGCCCTGGCCGCCCGTGGCGACCTCGTGGTGATGGACTTCCAGCTCCATCCCCACCGCTTCCATCGCGTCGGCCATCTCCCAGCGGATGTCGCTGAGCGTGTCGAACGGGGCGGTCGGGGAGTAGCCCTGCTTGGGCGGAATCTTGTAGCCGAGGTTGCTGTCGTCCTCGTCGCGGCCGCTGTTCCAGTCAGCCTCGTCCGATTCGACCACGTAGAAGGCCTGGTTGATCGACATCTGGAACTGGACGTGATCGAACATGAAGAACTCAAGCTCGGGACCGAAGAAGGCCTGGTCGGCGATGCCGGAGTCGATCATGTGCTGCTCGGCCTTGGTCGCCACGTAGCGCGGGTCGCGGCTGTAGCGCTCGCCGGTGACGGGGTCGTGGACATCGCAGATGAACTTCAGCGTCGGCAGGTTCTCGGTTGGGTCGATGCGGGCTGTGTCGAGGTCGGGGCGGAGCAACATGTCGGATTCGTCGATGCTCTGGAATCCGCGCAGCGAGGAGCCGTCGAAGCCCTGACCGCGATTGACCAGGTCTTCATCGACTTTCGAGGCCGGAATGCCGAAGTGCTGCCAGCGGCCGATCAGGTCGGTGACCAACAGGTCGACGCGGCGGATGCCCTGATCCTCGATCAGGCTCTGAATATCGCCAAGGGTTGCCATGGGCCAATGCCTCTCTCAAAGTCCTCGTGCTGCACGGAATTCGGGGCCGGTTGGTCTCTCGCGCGGTCGCGGCGCCTGCCGCGTCAGGTCAATGCAGCGTCAATGGTTGCTGCGAATCATCCTATGCGCAGCCGTCGTCCCATCTGCCGCCGTTGAGTTACACCTGAGTTACGCCCTCAGCCGCGCCGCACCCACATGCCCTTCTGTATCCCGCTTGTCGCTCCTCCCGAGCCGCACCCCTCTGACGGATTCCCCGAGCAGCGGTCCTACCGGGGATCACAGCCCCGTCGCGCTCAACGATCGCGGTCTAGCCCCCGCGTCAAGCGCGGGGGATCGGGATTGGTTACGCAAGTTCCAGATACAGGTCGCGCCACTCAGGGTTGTGCGCTTCGATCAGGTCGAGCTTCCACTTCCGCCGCCAACGCTTGACGAGACTCTCGCGCCGCTGCGCGTCGTCAAGGCTGTCGTGGAACTCGTACCAGACGAGCCGGCCAACGTGATACTCGGAAGTGAAGCGCGAGCCGACGCCCTCACGGTGCTCACTCACCCGACGAGCCAGGTCGGCAGTGTGCCCCACGTACAGCGTCCCATTCCGCTTGCTGGCCATGATGTACACCGCCCGCTGAATCGCAGAACGCGCCATTGCCGAAGCATACCCCGGCAGATCCCACGAGCAGCGTCCCCACCAGGGATCACAAACCCGTCGCGCGCGACGATCACGGTCTAGCCCCCGCGTCAAGCGCGGGGGATCGGAGGGTGGGGTTCGATGCCCCGCGCTCGATGCGGGGCCCAGCCCGCGAACCCAACTCGCGACCACACTCCGAT
>VXTH01000321.1:0-5929 GCA_009837565.1 Chloroflexota bacterium
AGAAGGTCTACGCCGAGGAGATGGGCTTCGACGGCCTGATGCTCAACGAGCACCATTCCACCCCGTTCTGCATGGGCGGCGTGATGAACGTCGAAGCCGCGATCCTTGCTCGGATCACCAAGCGGGCCAGGATCGTGTTGCTTGGCAATGTCCTGCCGATCTGGGACGACCCGCTCTGGTTGGCTGAGGAGTTGGCCGAAATCGACATGATCTCACGCGGTCGCCTGGTCAGTGGCTGGGTGCGCGGCACGGGCCGCGAGAGCGTGGCCCACAACACCGCCTCGCCCTTTAACTGGGATCGCTATCAAGAGGCGCACGATTTCATCGTCAAGGCTTGGACCACGCCCGGACCCTTCCGCTGGGAAGGCGAGCACTACCAGTACCGCTACGTCAATCCCTGGGCCCGCCCCTACTCCGATCCTCATCCGCCGATCTGGATTCCCGGCGTGATGAGCCGCAACACGGTCAAATGGGCTGCCGAGCGGCGCTATCCCTACGTCATGCTCGCCACCGATATCGAGCCGACCAAACAGTCCTTCGACTACTACCGCAACTGCGCCCGCGAAGCCGGCTACGAGGCCGGCACCCAGCACACGGCATACCTGTTCAAAGTCCACGTCGACGAGACCGACGAACTGGCCGAGGACACCGCGCGCAAGTATCTCCAGGGACCGAGCAACCCCTTCCTCGAGGGCAACCAGGGCAAGGTCCGGCCGTTCCTCCAGTCCCTGCCGGGACTGACGTCACGCACCGATGTCCTGCCGACTTCCCAGATTCGCGCGATTGCGGCGTCACGTGGACGCACCGAGCGTCGCCAGGCGCTGACGGGGGCGGCGCAGCCGGCCGAACCGCGCGACTATCGCGGCACCTTCCAGGAGCAGGTCGACAAGCTCAGCATCATCCACGGCACGCCGGCGACCGTGCTGCCCAAGATTCGTCACGTGCTGGAAGAGTTGCGCCCCGGCGCGATCATCTTCTGGGATGGCGACGGCTCGATGAGTCACGACGACGCCATGCGCAGCCTGCGTCTGATGGGCGAAGAGGTCCTGCCCGCCGTCCGCGAAATGGGCGCTGAACTCGACCTCAACGGCCCATTCGAGGTCGATCCCGCCAACAATGAGCCCATCCGCGCCGGCTAAGTCGAACGCTGCCGGCATACGCAGCCGGTAGGTCGGGCAGGGCGGACCATGCTCGCCGAATCGCAGCAACTTCGGCGACGCCTGGCCCGCAACATTCCCGTCTACTACCTCTTCTACGGCGTCAGCGGCTTCCTCATCTGGATGCCGATCTGGGTGATCTACCTGCAGGATTTCCGCGGCATGAGCCTCACCCAGATCGGGGCCATCGAATCGATCTTCTGGATCACGGTGGTCACCGCCGAGGTGCCGACCGGCGCGGTCGCCGACCGCTGGGGCCGCCGGATCTCGCTGGCGCTCGGCGGTGCGCTGTTCTGCCTCGGCTCCGTCGTCTTCGCCTTCAGCTCGACCTTCGTCGTGCTGTTGGCCGCCTACGTCACCATCGCCGTCGCGATGACGATGTACTCCGGGGCCGGACACGCGCTGGTCTACGACACGCTGCGGCAACTGGGCCGGACCAGGGAGTACGAGAAGCACATCGGGCGCTCAGAAGCGTTGGCCTTCGGCTCGATGCTGGTCGCGACACTGCTCGGAGGACCACTCGTCGCGCTGGTCGGCTATTCAGCGACGATTCTGCTCGGCGCCGTCGCCATGGCTGCATCCTGCGCCGTCGCCCTCTTCCTGCGCGAACCCCCTCGCAGTGAAGCGGCGTTCTCCACCTCACGGCCGAGCCAGACGAGCCAGACGAGCCAGAACGGCGTGGTCGCTGCTGAGGCGACGCCGGGCGTGTTCGGCAACATGCTCGGCGGGGCGTTGGTCGTCTGGCGCAGCAAGCTGTTGCTCTGGTACATCCTGTTCGCCACGCTCATCTCCGGCGTGATCCTGGCGGTGACCGACTTTCTGCTGCAACCGTTCGTCCTGCACCATGGCGTCGACCCGGCCAGCGGAGTTGATTCGGGGATTGCCTATTCCGGATTGCTGATGTCGCCGGTCGCCGGCATGGTCGTCGGCTCGTTGCTGGCCGCCTGGATCGCGAGCCGACTGGGCGAGCGGCGATCGTTGGTCGTACCCCTGTTCGCGGCCGCACTGGTCATTCTCGCGCCGACGCTCTGGGATTCGCTCTGGGTTGTTGGAGCGATCGGCGTACTTGCCGCAATTCGCGGCATGACCCGGCCGATCGCGACCGGTTACATCAATCGGCGGATACCATCCGACCAGCGAGCAACGGTGCTCTCGATGTTCGAGCTCTCGGCCGCCCTGATCCTCGCCATCATCCTGCCCCAGATCGGCACCGTCGCCGATGCTGTCAACTTTCAGGCGTCGTTCGGTCTGCTATTGGTGATCCTGGTCGGAGCAGGCGGCCTCTTCGCCGTGATCTGGCGAATGCTGCATGGTCGCGAGCAGACGCGGGCGGCGGTCCGGATGAACTCGTCGGCCAAGCCTCAAGCCATGACGGCGGATAGCGGCAACCTGACGCCGTCCGATCGCTAACTGCAGACGGGTTCAAACGAGAAGTTCTGCGAACGCAGGTGGGCCAGGGCCATGCGCAGACCCTCCACGGTCTGGCTGCGGTCCCCGCCGCCGTCATGGAGGACGACGACAGCCTGATGCGCTGCTCCGCCGATGATCCGGTCGGCGATCACCTGCGCGCCGGGGCGGGTCCAGTCCATCGGTCTGACGTTGCCCATGATCACCCTGAACCCCATCTCATCGGCTCGCGCAAAGGTTTCTGAATCGGCGCGATAGTACGGCGGCCGAATGCAGGCGGTTGCATGCTCTCCCAACACCCGCTGCGTCCGCAGGACCGTGTCTTCAAACTCTTCGGCCGACAGCGTGTCCAGTGCGACGTGATCCCAGGTGTGGTTGGCCAGCGTGTGGCCTTCGCTGACGATTCGAGCGATCAGATCGGGATAGAGCGTGGCGCTCTCTCCCGTCACGAAGAACGTCGCGCGCGCCCCGTGCCAGGCGAGAATGTCCAGGATCTGCGAGGTGTATGCGGGATTGGGTCCGTCGTCGAACGTCAGGTGAATGACGGCCGGCGGAATGGTCAGCTCGCGAGGTTCGGCGATCCGAATCAGGTCGTCGAGGCAGCTGAGTGCCGAAGAACCGCAATCGAGGTCCAGATTGAGCTTAATCTCGACCGGCACCGCGGATTCGGGAGCGACGCTCAACTCCCACAGATCACCACGTCCATCCACGCGGCGCACATCAGTCAACTCGGCTCCGGAAGTCGTCAACAAGTGCCGCGCGAGCATATCCGAAGTGCTGAACAGCGGCTCGCTGAGTTGGATCCGCACCGGGAACTGAGACTCACCCTGGTGCGCCTCCGGTCCGTCGATGAACCGCGCGGTGATCGGAGGGCCATAGACCACCGCTTCGGGCTCGTTGGCAAGACGGATCTGGTGGTGGGTGCAAATTGCTCCTGGCATTTCGCAAGCCGGCGCGCTCCTCAGGCCCACGCGCACGCTGCGATTGGAGTCGGGAGTGATATTGACTTGCCAGAGGTCGCGTTGACCGGCCAGTGGCTGCACCGACGTCACCGTCCCTGCGCTAACGTGCAGTGAGCCTGTACGAAGAGAATCTGCGGCGGCTGCGATGGGATGGCTGAAGCGAACCAGCAGCGAAAACTCACTCCCAGAGTGCTGCATGGGCACGCGTTCGAACGTTGCCGTCAACGGTCGCACTGGCCGGAGCACTCGGCCTGCTGCGGCATGCTTGTGTCCGTTGGCGAGGCTGATGCTCATGGCGGAGTGGGCGCCGGCCGCCCAGCTCACCTCGGAGTCCAACCACACATAGCGGTCGCCGTTCTCGGTCTTGATTCGTACGCTGTTACAGGTCGACAGCTCCCTCGGGTTGCTTCCATTCGCGTCATGGACAGCGAGAGTAAACTGCGGCGCCGAGCCGTTGGTGTGTTGTAATTCGAGCACGAACGCGTCGGTCGCCTGCGAGGCATGAACGATCTGGTACTCGTGACGGTCCAGGATGAATGCTCCCGGCGACAGCATGCCGACGCTGGCTGCCCGGGAGTAACCGTAGCCACCCGGCACTTCACCGCTCGTGCCGGTTGTTAAGATTCCCGACCAGATAGCGTCATGTTGTGATTCCGCCAGTACGGGCGGGGCTGATGCAAGCGAATCAGGGTCTTGAGTAGCGGAGCCAGCGTCTGCCTTGCGACCGTAGTCCGACCAATCCGATGCGCGTCCACAACCCAACGCCTTGACGCGGAACGTATTGATCAGCGCTCCTGGTGACTGTTTTCTGACCACCGCCCGGGAGCCGTCGTAATCGACCTCGATACCCATGTCGTTATCAGGCAGATCAATCCAGCCGGATGGATACCAGAGCTGTAGCTGGTAACGATCTGCGCCGGAGATATCATTCCAGTCAACCTCGACCAAGTGCTCGTGCAGCTGATGCGTGATCGGAGGTTGGGGCGTCTCAAGCGTCGCCGGGAACGAATTGACCTGCAGGTGCAGGTTAACCAGCAGCATGACGCCAGCGAGCGCCAGAGCTCCACCAGATATGATCATGGCGTACGGTCCAGGCGGCCGTTCCGAGGTCGCATGCAGACCCCCGGGGGATATTACTGTTTCTTGTCATAATGAGAGTAGCGCAACCGCACCACGGTTGTAACCAGCGGGGCGGCGGCTGTTCAACGGTTGGAGACCAGGGAGCGGTTTGGGAAGCTAGCCGCGGAACCTGGCGTAGATCAGGCGGTCAATGGTCTGGCCGTCTTTGAAAACCGACCGACGCAGCCGAGCTTCTCGCTCGTAGCCCGCTTTCTCGAGCACTCGACAGGAAGCCGGGTTCCATTCGAACACGCCGGCGTCGATTCTGACCAGGTTGAGGTGTTCGAACGCGTAGTCCGTGAGCGCCAGCAAGGCTGCGGTGGCGATGCCCTGGCCCCAGTGCGGTTCGGCCAACCAATAGCCGATCTCGGCGGAGCGTCGGAACACATCGTCGCGTAGTTTGAGTCCGATGCCGCCGATGACTTCGCTCTCGTCGGCGATAGCGAAGTTCTGTTCCGGCGATTCCTGCTTGGTCAAGGCGATCCAGCTATGGGCGTCTTCGAGGGTGTAGGGGTGCGGGAAGTAGTCGTTCAGATTCCGCCAGATGCTGCGGTTGTTCGCCGATCGCGCCAGCGATTCCGCGTCCTCGGTCTGGTAACTGCGGATCAGCCATTCGCCGATGTCGATGCGCATCCTCGGGTCTCCTCGCGTCCAGCATGCCATGAGGGCGGTCGCCGCGCGTCGCCGAGTTGCAGGGCAGGGTTGACGATTGACGTGGGTTTGACAGTCGGAGGGGATGATCAGCCTGGGGGCCGTAGGCGCCTCTGCGCAATTCCCGCTTCCTCTGACCGATGCCGCCCTGTCTGACGTGGCGTCGCGGTAAACTCGCCAATCAGGGTTGGGGCGACCTGTGGCTGTTTCATGACGTTGGTCGGGTGGGCCGTCGCCGCTGCCCTGCTGCTGGCCAGCGGAACGATCCTGGCCCAGCGCGCTGACGCCGACGGGGATGTCGCCCGTCCCGGAACAGGGCCACGTGTAACCGCCGCATCGTCGCTCCCGGCGGTGGAGCCTGAGCCCTGCGACGTGGAAGCCTGGGCGGCGGCACCGACGATCTCGGAGCGGCCGTTTCCCTGTTCCCGGATGGTGATTGTCGCTCGATGGGCGGCGGTCACTGATCAACGTCGCGACGTGCTGGATCTGACCTACGGCGAGGTACGGCGCATCCTTCGTGGTGAGGTGCTCGACTGGTCGGACCTGGGCGGCAGCCCACAGGCGATATCGGTGTTCCTGCCGGGGTCGCAGGCGCGGGACATCGCCGCTGCGCTTGGCCTTTCGCCGGCGGAC
>VXTH01000321.1:5939-11135 GCA_009837565.1 Chloroflexota bacterium
GTTCGGGTTGGTGGAACCTGAGCAACTGACGCTCGGAGTGCTGGCGCTGACCGTCGACGGTCATGACCCATATCGCGATCGGGCGCGCCAATCGCCGCTGCGCCTGTTGCGCTGGGTGCGGGCACGGACACAGTTGGAAGCCATCGAGCAGCTCTTAGAGTCCGGCGTAGTCGTGGCCGGCAGCTTCGATCCGGTCGGCATGGCCGTGACCGGTGAGCTGATCCCGGTTCGCTGCACCAATCATGTGCTCTCGCTCCTCGGCGACTACGACGCGATGTTTGACGGCGTCCGCGACACCCTCGTGAATGCCGACATCGCGGTTGCGCCGCTCGAACATCCACTGACCGCCAACAACGAGTTGACCCCTTGCGTCGAAACCGTGGTGTTCACGGGCAGCCATCGGGCGGTCGCGGCGATGGCGAACGCCGGTATCGATGTCGTACTCACCGTCGGCAATCACATGATGGACTGCTGGCAGGGTTGTTCCGGCGTGGCTGCCCTGTATGAGACGCTTGAGCGGCTGAGCAACGAAGGCATGGTCACCGCCGGCGCCGGTGAGAGTCTGCGCGCTGCGCGAACACCGGCGGTCGTTCGCGTGCGCACCGAGTTGGGCGAGGTGACCTTCGCCTTCCTGGGCTACGACATCATCGCGCCCTGGTATCACGCAAAGGAGGACCAGCCTGGTACCGCGCCACTCGAGGCCGAGTACCTGCGACGTGACATCAGAGCCGCAGCCAAGCTCGCCGTCTATGTCCTGGTCGGCGTCAACTGGGGAGTCGAATACGTCTCCAATCCTGTTGCCTACCAACGCGATCTGGCCGGCGTCGCAATGGAGGCCGGCGCCACGTTCCTGTTCGGCAATCATCCGCACTGGGTGCAGGCGATCGAGCACTTCGACGATCAGCTCGTCGCCTATTCATTCGGCAACTTCATTTTCGACCAGAACTGGTCGATCGAGACCACGCAAGGCATGTTGATGGAACTGGGGTTCAGCAGAGAGCGCCTGTTGGGGTATCGGGTTCGTCCAGTCGTGATCCGCGCGCATTCGAGCCAGCTGCCGTGGCTGTATCGACCGGAGTTCGTCGATCCGGCGGGTGAGGGTCGGCCGATCATGAATCGGATCTGGAACGCCACCGATCGGTTGCCCGCTCGTCCAATCGAGACGGCTACCATCCCTGAGAACCCTGAGAATCAGGACTAGATCAGGACAGCGTTCATGCGCATCGAAGACGACAATGGCATCTCCGACCTGCTGAGGGGCGAGGAGACGCGGCTTTGCGGCGGATTTGGCTTCATTGAGGGGCCCATCTGGATCGCCTCCGACAACGCTCTCGTGTTCAGCGATATCCCCGGCAACCGACAGCACATCTGGCGACCGGGCGAGTCGGAGGCGGCGGTCTATCGAGACCCGTCGGGTTGGTCCAACGGGCTGACGCTCGACGCGTCGGGAAACCTGCTCGCCTGTGAGCACGGCGGTCGGCGCGTGTCCAGGGCGTCCTACGGATCACCGGGCAGTGAGGACGCCTTGGCCGACACCTGGGACGGCAAGCGGTTGAACAGCCCCAATGACCTGGTGGTTCACTCCTCCGGCGCGATCGTCTTCACCGACCCGGCCTATGGAACCGACAACGGCCGAACTCCGCGCTTCGGCTACGAGGGCCAGCGGGAGGAGCTGGACTTCCGCGGCGTCTATCGAATCGATCCGGATGGCTCGCTGCACTGCGTCGCGCCAACGGGCTTCACGAATCCCAACGGTCTCGCCTTCAACCCGGACGAGTCGCAGCTCTACATCGGCGACTCACAAGAGGGTCTGATCTGGCGCTATGACGTCAACGACGACCTCTCGCTCGGCGATCGCATCCTTTTCGTCGATCAGTCTCAGGACGATCGTCTTGGCGCGCCCGATGGGATGAAGGTCGACTCGGACGGCCGCCTCTGGACGACCGGAGCGGGCGGAGTCTCGGCCCATGCGGCCGACGGCACGTACCTCGGCGTGTTCGAGATGGACGAGCACGCCGCCAACCTGACGTTCGGCGGAGACGACTTCTCGACGCTGTTCATGACGGCGGGGACCAGTCTGTTCAGCATCGAAACGTCGGTGCGCGGGATCGTGCCGGGATCGCGCTAGAGTCACTGGCCTTGAGGGCAGGCGTCACTGACGTGTAAGGGCCATCCGATGAAGTTCACCTTCGTGGGGTTTCAGGGGTCCAGCGACTTAACCACCCTGCCCGACACATGGGCGAAGTTCGGTGCCAGCGCGTTGGCTGAGCTACCGGACCACTCCTGCGTTTACGTCCCCGATGGCGTCGGCGTGACTCATTTCATTGGTGTGCCAAGCGCGAATATCCTCGCGCACATTCCAATGGAGGACTTCGATTCCCTGGAAGTGGAGTATGAGTTCCCGAAGACCCGAATCCTGACGGCGGAAACAGAAGAGGAGTTAGCCCGGAAGATCTACGAGTTTTGGACCAAGGACCACTACGAAGTCGAGCACGCGATCCCGGGCGGAATCGAGATTCATAAGGTCGATCAACAAGGGAGGAGCTACGCCGAGCTCATCCTGACTCTGAGTGAGTAGCGCCCGGCTTCGCCGGAGCGGCCCGGCTGATCGCTCAGGTCAACGGAATCCTTACCCCTAGCTGGAGGATCCGCGTAGCACCGACTCGAACACTTCGAGCGTCCGTTTGGTGAAGAGCCACATGTTCTCTTCCCGATCCTCGAGGCCGGTTTCAAGCGTCTCGACATACTCACTAGGCCCGGTGATCGCGATGCAAGTGTGGCCCGAGGCGTCGCCGTAGACGTTGCCGCCGGGTCCGGCGGCGCCGGTTTCTCCGATGCCCCAGGTGGCTCCCAGGCGCTCGCGGATGGTCTCGGCGATGATCTTCGCGTAGGGCTCGCTGCTGGAGCGGACTCCCGGATAATCGTCGAGTTCTATCTCGAGGAACGTGGATCGCGCGACGCCGGTGTACGTGACCGCCGCTCCGGCGTAGTAGCGCGATGCACCGGGGATCGAGAGCAACGCGGCCGAGACCAGGCCTCCCGCCGTCGTCTCGCAGATTGCGACTGTCTCACCCCGTTCTCGAAGCAAACCAGCGATGTTCTCGGCCATCGGTTGCAGTGGTTCCATGTCTGGCTTCCGTCCTGAACTCTCTTACTCGGTGTAGCGGCTAGTATCGCGGCAGGCTGCATGAGATAGAGGAGGCCGCCATGAATACACCGATCCGGGCCCACGTTGTGGTCGGAGGCTTCCCTCCGGGCCAACACGCCGGGCATGACATGGATTACGCGCGGATGCGCATCCTGATGGCGCTGCAGTCGAATGAGAATGTGCACACGACCGTGAGCAGCGACTTCACCGACTGCCACAAGTGGATCCGGGACGCACACCTCTTGATTTGCTACGTCGCCGGACCGTTCGCCGACGACTACCAGACCGGCGTGATCCGCGACTGGCTCGGCGACGGCGGGCGCTGGCTGGCGCTGCACGGCTCGACCGGCGGCAAGGCCGAACGCCTCGGCCGCGAGGACGGCCGTCGCCGCATGGCGAAGATGGACTACCACGAGGCGCTGGGCGGATTCTTCATGACCCACCCGCCGATCCGCGAGATGGACGTCAAGGTCTCGGAACACAACCACCCGTTGACCTACAACCTGCCCGGCAACTTCCCGGTCCAGGACGAGCCCTACATGGTCGAGGTGATCCATCCCGACACGCAGGTCTTGCTGACCACAGAGGATGTCGAGAAGCCACCAATCGTTGACGAGCTCTACGGCGGCGATCTCTCGCTGCTGCCAGACGGCAAATCGCACGCGCTCGGCTTCGCCCGCAAAGTTGGGGAGGGCGAGATCGCCTACATCGCTCCCGGACACTGTCACACGCCGCTCACCAATGGCCAGCAATCCGTCCACGAGAGCATCTCGCCGGATGGCAAGGTGCCGTTGCGTTTCCGCGGTCCGTGGGAGACCGAGCCGTACGAGCAGCTCTTGAAGAACGCGATCGATTGGGGCACCGGTGTCAACGGCTAGTTCTGCTGACCTGGAGCATCTCGCTGAACTGCGGCGTCGAAGAGATGAGTTCTTCGCGCCGAATCCTGAAGGTGACGAGCGGGCCCACAGCCGGGGCCTGTTGACCGCCAACGAGCGAATCGAGCTGCTGCTCGATCCGGGCAGCCAGTGGGCGTTCAGTTACGGCCTGGGGCCGACACCGCTGCAACTGGGCTTTGGCGAGATCCACGGCCGGCCCGTGCTCTACAAGGCGCACGACGCGTCACGAGGCGCGGGCGCATACAATCTGCGCTCGCGGGTCAATATGCGGGCCGTCGGACATATTGTCGACAAAGCCGCGCTGCCCATGTTCTACCTGTTCCAGGGAGCGGGCGGACAGATCGAGGACCACGTCATGTCCTCGGGATTCTCGGCCGTCGGCGGGCACAACGTCGGCGCCCGATCGAGCGTGCCCCGCAGAGGCGGCGTGTTCACGGCGATCCTGGGCAACTCGTTCGCACCTTGGGCGGCATCGGTGGCCGACTTCTCGGTGATGACTCCGCGTGCGACAGCGACGTTCGTTAGTCCGTACATCATCGAGTTCGCCACCGGCAAACGCCCTGACCTCTATGAGATGGGCGGCGTCGACGTCCATACCAAGATGACCGGACAGATTTGCCGACGGGCGGAGGACGAAGCGGAGGCGATGGAGACGCTGCGCACTTGCTTCTCTTACCTGCCCGGCCACGCCTTTGAGTCGGCGCCGCGGATCATGAGCGGCGACCCCAGAGATCGCTGCGACGAGGAGTTGCGGTCGCTGGTGCCGAAGTATCCGAACCGTCCCTATGAGGTGCGCAAGATCATCGAGCGGGTCGTGGACCGGGACAGTTTCTTCGAGTGGCAGCCCGAGTTCGGCATGAACATGGTGACCGGCTTCGCCCGCCTTGACGGGCACACGGTTGCGATCATGGCCAATCAGCCAATGGTTCGCGGCGGCGCGATCGACATGAACGCGCTGATCAAGGCGCGGCGGATCATCAAGACCGCCCGAACCTTCTCGCTGCCGCTGCTCACGTTCTGCGACACGCCTGGGATCATGACGACGCAGGAGGAAGAGCACAAAGGGCTGCTGACTGAGACCACGGTCTACATCTCGGAGAAGATGGCCTCTGAGGTGCCCACCGTCTGCGTCACGCTGGGCAAGGGCATCGG
>VXTH01000142.1:0-3254 GCA_009837565.1 Chloroflexota bacterium
ATTGTGCTCGCCGAGCTTGGCCGGCGGCGTTCTTAACTGGTTGGGCGTGCGGCTCATGGTGAACGTGAGCCCCGGATAACGATGGGTGCCGACCCCGTCAATGGTCATCTGCTGGAAGAAGCCCACCTCGCGCAGATGCCGATCCGACAGTGCGTCGAACGGGTCGTTGAGCGGACCGGCGCAGATGCCGGCGGCTTGCAGCTTGTGGAACAGGTCTTCCTTGTTCCAGACCCTGGTTTCTTGCGCGATCAGTTCGTCGAGTGCATCAGAGTTGGCCAACCGCGCCGCCGCATGGGCGAAGCGAGTATCGAGCGGAGCATGAGCCAGCTCCGACTGCACCGAGGCTTCGCCTGGCCCGGCGGCCAACGAGTCACACAGGGAGACAAACTCGGCGTCGGATCCAACATCGATGGCGATCCATTGGTCATCGCCACGGCAGGGATAGACGCCGTAGGGAGCGCGAATGTGGTGACTGTTGCCCTGGGACGGTGGGTTGACGCCGTTCATCGTGTACTGGAACAGGTACTCGGCCAGGGTCGGGATGAACCCTTCATTGAGCGGCATCTCAATCTGTTGCCCCAGGCCGGTCTCCGCCCGGCGCCGGAGCGCCATCATCACGGCGACGGCTCCCTGCACGCCGGACAACCCGTCGCTGGCCAGGGTCTCGCCGATCGCCTCGGGCCCCCGGTCCGGGTATCCACGCAGGTGCGTGTGTCCGACCATCGCCTCGACATGCAGTCCGAACGCGCGATACGAGGAGTACGGACCTTCGAGTCCAAAGGCGGGCATTCGCAGCATGACCAGCCGGGGATTGATTTCGCGTAGGACTTCCCAGGAGATGCCCGCTTTGTCCATGGTGGTCGGCACATTGTTCTCGACCAGCACGTCACAATGCTTGATCAGCTCGAAGAACGCCTCGCGGCCCTCGGACGACATGATGTCGCAGGTCATCGAGCGCTTGTTCCGGGCGTGCGAGTTGAACGACGCAAATCGATTCCACGGATCGTCGCCGGGATCGGCGTCGGGATACTGAGGTTGCACGCCGATTTCGGCGCCCCGCAGCATCGTCTCGCGGGACTGGACGTTCTCCGCTCCGCGCGTGTACGGCTGGATCCGATTGACCGGTTCCACATTGATCACGTCCGCGCCCCACTCGCCGAGCAATTGCGCGACGTGCGGCCCTGCCCAGACGACGGTGATCGCCGCGACGCGAATGCCTTCCAGCGGCAGATGCAGCGAGCTCGAAGGCCCCTCGGGCATGGGACGGCGCTGTTCCTCGAGCGGATCAGGCGGCGTCAGGTCGAGCACGACCCGGGAATGCTCGCCGAGCCTGGGCGAACGCCTGGGGCGGGGAGGATGAGATTCACTCATTCGGAACGGGAATCCGGGGTACGGCAGCGCCGTCCCATGCCAGTGGGTGATTTCGTGCCACCAGTCACGCGAGGCAAGCTGCGGATCCTTGAGCACGTCGCGGACGGTCATCACGGCGCCGGCCAGCAGTCCGGCGGCTTGCGCCGAGGCAACCGCATCGACCTTGCTCAGGTCGGCGAGGTGCGCCTCGACGGCCTCGTCCACCCTGGCCCCGAACCCCGATCCCGGCCGCGGACCGGCCAGGAAGTCCTCGTCCTCGAGCAGATCCTCGCGCTCAATCCAACGCAACAGGCGAGGCATCCGGTTGCCCGAGCCGACGATGTTGACGAAGCCGTCGGCGCATGGATACATGCCGAAACCGACCAGTCGGCGCGAGGGCAACGCGCGGCCGGGCGCGACGCCGCTGTACTCGGCAGCCACGAGCTGGATCGTTCGCCGATCGCGGCATCCCGCCTGGCAGCGGTAGATGGAGATATCGATCCAGTCGCCGGCCAACTGGTCGTCGGCGACTCGCTTGAGCGCGAGCAGGATCGCAAATGCAGCCGTTGCGCCGGCGTGATATCCGGCGTAGTGCCCGGCGACCTTGATCGGTTCGCGATCGGCGGCTCCGGTGGCATGGAGCGGGCCGCCGATCGCTTGCATCGTGATCTCCGAACCGCGGTAGTCGCGATAGGGCCCGGTCTGGCCATACGGAGTAATCGAGCAGAGAATCAGCTTCGGGTTAATCGCATGTAGCGTGTCCCAGCTCCAGCCGGCCGCTTCCGCGTCGCCCGGCGGCAGCGACTCGACCACCACATCGACGAGCTGCGCCAGTCGACGCACCGTGGCGGCGCCATCGTCGGTGTGCGGATCAAGCACGATCGACTGCTTGTTGGTGTTCAAATGCATGAACAAGCCGGAGGCCTCGGGATCAGCCTTGTTGTCGGGAAAGGGGCCGAACCGGCGCGACGGATCGCCGCCGCGCGGCTCGGCCTTGATCACCCTGGCTCCGTAGTCGGCGAGCAGCTTCGTCGCGTACGGACCGGCGATGCCGCTGGTCAGATCGAGGACAGTGATTCCCTCCAGCGGACCGGTCATACGACTCCCAGACGAAGCGGCTGGTTCTCAAACGGGCATGCACACCCGTACAGCCGCTCTGATGCGGTCATGCTAAGCCACAACTCTGAAACTGAACGAATGATGCATGAGCGCCGAGCTAACGGGCGCGCCGTGCAGGCAATCCGAGCATTGGACGCGCCCCGGCGTCAAAATTCCATTCCAACGCGGCGCCATGTTGGCGCGCCGTCTGCAGATCGCGCCAGCGCCGCTCCAGGGTCCAGCTCCGGCGCGCGGCGTTCGTGCCGCTGGCGCGAAACAGACGCTCGACCGCGTCGGCGCTTGCGTGCACCGCGTGTACGTTGGCCAACCGGCACCGCGCCAACTGACTCGCATCGGGTGCGCCCGCTTCCACCGACGGCCAGGCTCGCGTCCACGCCTCCTGCACGAATGCCCGAGCCGCGGCGACCTCAGCCTGGGCTCGGGCGAAATCGAGCCGGAACCGCTCCCGCTCTCGCAGGGCCGAGCTGTCGCCTGTCGTGGCCTCGGATGCGGCATTTGCGAGATCGTCGAGCGCGCCCTGGGCGGTTCCCACGGCATGCCCGGCGTTGGCGATCCAGGCGACGAGCGAACGGTCGGGCACACGCCATTGTGGGCCTTCCGCTGCAGGTTGATCGAGCGCCGCCCAGGTGTGTCCCTGCTGGACGAACGCGTCCTCCAGTTCCCAGTCATGGCTTCCGGTTCCCTGTAGACCCATAGCGTCCCAGGTCTTGATGACCTTGCCGGCTCGTTGCGGCAGGAGTGCGAAGCGGACCTGATCGTCGAAGTCCACGAAGGTGGCCACGATG
>VXTH01000142.1:3264-11102 GCA_009837565.1 Chloroflexota bacterium
CGGTCGTCATCACCCGAGAGGATCCGACGATTCGACATCGAGGACCGCCTGGTTCCTCGCCGCCGATCATCTGACTCAGCACCGCGTTGGGCAGCCAGGCGGCCAGCAACGAAACCTCGCTGGCGATCATCACGACCCAGGCTGTGGACGCGTCTGCGTGCGCCAACGCTTCGATCACGTGGAAGACGATCAGCGGATGCGCCTGCTCCCCGTAGCTGCGGGCGGGGATATTCATGCGGAACAGCCCCCGATCGGTGATCGCGTCGATCGCATCGGGAGTGACGCTTCCGCAGGCTTCGATCTCGTCGGCGCAGGCGCGGATCATCGGTTCCAGCTCCCACGCCCGCTGGACGAGCGGATGCTCTTCGTACGCCGCGAACGGATGGTGAGCGGTGGGCATGAACGCAGGGTAGAGGCGGGCCTAGACTGCGCGACAACAGGATTCGGCGAGGGATTGAGGCACGAGATGACGACTGAGCGACCACGATCTGCCGACGAAGCGCTGCGAGAGCGAGCGCGCTCAGTGATCCCGAACGGCATGTACGGACACCAGAACGCGGCTATCATGCCGAAGAACTTCCCCCAGTTTTTCGCGCGCGGCGAGGGCTCGCACCTCTGGGACGTCGACGGCAACGAGTACATCGACTACCTCTGCGCCTACGGGCCCATCCTGCTCGGATACCAGCACCCGGCGGTCGACGAGGCGGCGGCTGAAGCACAAGGCGCCGGCGACTGCTTCAACGGTCCCTCGCCGAAGATGGTTGAACTGGCAGAGCTGCTGGTCGAGATCACCCCGTGGGCGGACTGGGCCTGGATGGCCAAGAACGGCACGGACGCCACGGTGTACGCGGGTTCGGTCGCTCGTACGGCGACCGGGCGCAGCACGATCCTGCGCGCGCACAACGGGTACCACGGCGCCTCGCCGTCCTGGATGAACCCACAGGACATGTCCGCCCAGGCTGACGGCACGCTCGAGTACGAGTACAACGATCTGGAGTCGGTGCGGGGAGCGGTCGACGCTGCGGAAGGCGACGCGGCCGCGATCATCGTCTCAGCGTTCAAGCATGACGTGGGCATCGACCAGGAGCTGCCGACGGTTGAGTTCGCCCGAGGCGTCCGAGAACTCTGCGACTCGAACGGCATCGTCCTCCTCCTCGATGACGTTCGGGGAGGGTTCCGCATCGAAATGTCCGGTAGCTGGGCGCCGCTGGGCGTCGATCCTGACCTGAGCGCCTACTGCAAGGCGATCGGCAATGGGCATCCGATCTCGGCTTTGATGGGACGCGAGAGCCTGAGCGAAGCGGTGGCCAAGACCTTTGCGACCGGTTCGTACTGGTTCTCCGCCGCGCCGATGGCCGCCGCTCAGGCAACCCTCGAGACCATGCTGGAGACCGACGGCATCGCCCACCTCGACCGAGTTGGGAGCGCGTTGCGCGCCGGCTGGCAGCAGGCAGCCGACTCGCACGGCGTCGGCATCCGCCAGACCGGCCCGGTCTCGATCCCCTTGATGCTGTTCGACGGTGACGACTTTTCGACTCGCGAAGTGCCTCGCGCCTACCGGTTCTCGGCCGAACTGGCTGATCGAGGCGTCTACCTGCACCCCGTCCACAACGGCTTCCTCTCGACGGCGCTATCAGACGAGGATGTCGCTCACACGCTTGAGGCCTCCGACGAAGCGTTCGCGGTGGTCGCAGCCGAATTTGGCGATTAACGTCCGCGGCGCGGATAGAGCAACGAGAGCGCCAGGCCAACGCCGGCGCCGATCATCGCCGCTGCGACAATCGAACGCCGCAGCGAGACTGCCCCTCCGCTTCCGTTGCTTGCTTCGTCCAATGGCGGCAGCGATGGATATTGCTGACGCAGTTCCAGATCGAAGACTTGGGCGGCGCCGTTGAACGCCTGAGGGCGCTTCGGCTCCAGCACCGGGAACTCGATCACCCGATTGACCACTGGCGAGTCGGGTTCCGGCTCCGGACGCTCAACGCTGACGGCGGGTGGCAACTCGGCGCTGCGCAGGCGAATCTCCTTCATCCTCAGAATCGCCAAAACGGAAATCAGCACAATGGCGGCCGCGAGCAGGAAGTTGTCGGTGATGGCCGTCGCCACCGCAGTCTGTACTTGCGGCTCCGCCACAGCCCAGATCTCAGACCCCAGATCCTCCACGAGACCTTCCCGGAACAGTGGATCGACCAGCTTTTCGGGTTGGATCCGCTCAACCAGGTCAGGACTCAATCGTTCCACAAGGCCGCTGGCCAGGCGCGCGTTGAAGAGCGCTCCGATCACACCAATCCCGATGACCCCGCCGACCTGCTGAAAGAACTGGTTGAAGGCCGACACGATGCCGAGGAATTTCTGCGGCGCCGCATTCTGCGACGCGATTGACATGACCGGCATCATCAGACCCATGCCCGCGCCGAACAGGAACAGGCGACCGAGCACGCCGGGAATGGTCGTCTCGCGCGTCATCGTCGAGAGCAACAGCATCGAGCCGAGCATCATCAACGATCCGGTCGCCGCCAGGATCTTGTAGCGACCGGTTCGGGACATGATCTGTCCGGAGACGATCGAGGCCGCCACCGAGACAAGGATCATCGGTCCCATGACCAGACCGGCCGTCGCCGCGTCGACGCCGATACCCGCCTGCAGGTAGAACTGCAGATAGACGAACACGCCTATCATTCCCACGCCGATGAAGAAGTTGACGACGGCCGCAGTCGCGATCGTGTGGATCCGGAACAGCTGCAATGGCACGATCGGCTGCTCGGCTCGTCGTTCGACCCTGATGAAGAGGAACAGGGACAACGCCGAGATCAGGAACAGCGCCAGCGTCTGCGGCGCCAGCCAGCCCCACTGGGACGCGAGGCTGAGCGCGATCAACGCCGGGATCAACGTGATCGAGAGCGTCAGCACGCCGGCCACATCGATGTTGACCTGACGCTTCGGCGGTCGCAGCCAGGGCACCTTGAGCGCGACCACGGCAATGACCACGGGGCCGAGAATCAGCATGATCCAGAAGACCCAGCGCCAGGACAGCGTCTCGGTCAGCACCCCGCCAACCGGCGCGCCGATCAGGCTGGAGAGCGCAAACACACCACCGAACAGCCCAATGAACCGTCCCCGTTCGGCCGGCGCATAGAGGTCGCCCACGACTGAGAACGACGAAGTCATCAGGATCGCCGCGCCGACGCCCTGGACCGCGCGGAACGCGATCAGCTCATAGATGCCGGGCGCGAACCCGCACAGCGCCGAGCCGATCAGGAACGTCGCCATACCGACCAGCAAGAGCGGCTTGCGGCCGAACATGTCGCCCAACGTGCCGGCGATCGGAATCGTGACGACCTGCGCCATGATGAACGACTGGATCAGCCACGGATACAGCTCGAGGCCACCCAGATCGGACACGATCTGCGGCATTGCCGGGCTGACCACGCTCTGCTCGAGCGCAGCCAAGAACATGCCGAGCAGAGCGCCACCGATGATCAGCCGCTTCGTGCGCCTTGGGAGGTCGATTCCCAGCGGACGCTGCTCGTCGGGCGGAGACTGCAAGTCGTCCGAACTGGTCTGAATAGCCACGTAGATGTGTTTCGGATGCTCGAACCAAACGTCAATGTACGTTCGCCGGCAGGGTCGCTCAATCCAGCAATAGTCCGAGACGCACTGCTAACCTGATTACATCTCAAATCGCTCTCGCCGGTAGGAAGGAACACCCCATGGCCGAGATGATCTGCGATCGCATCAAGGTGATCGACTCCGACACCCACGTCTCAGAACCGGAGACGTTGTGGACCGACCGGATTTCGACCAAGAAGTGGGGCGACCTCGTGCCCCATGTGATCTTCGACCCGGAGATCAACGAAGATCGCTGGGTCATGGGCGGCAAGAAGTTCATGCCCACCGCCGGCGCTGCGATGGCGGGCTGGAAGTCTCCGCCGCCGAACCACCCGCCCAGCCTGAAGGAAGCCGACCACGGCAGCTGGGAAATCCACGAGCGCCTCGAGCGGATGGACGAGTACGGCATGTACGCCCAGGTCGTCTACCCCAACGTCGGCGGCTTCGGCTCGGGCAACTTCCTCCAGATGACCGACGACGAGCTGCGACTCGACTGCGTCCGCGCCTACAACGACTTCCTCGTTGACTGGACTTCAGTTGAGCCCAAGCGCTTTATCCCGATCATGGCGATGCCGTTCTGGGACACTCAGGCGTGCGTCGACGAGATGCAGCGCGCCTACGACCGCGGACACCGCGGCGTGCTGATGACCAATCAGCCGCACACCTTCGGCCTGCCGCGCATCACCGAGGACCACTGGGACCCGATCTGGAACCAGGCGCAGGACATGGGCCTGTCGATCAACTTCCACATCGGCTCCGGCGACCTGACCGAGTTGCGCAACGTGACTGTCGACAACGGCCGCCAGGCCGCCTACGCCAAGTCGACCGTCAAGCTGTTCCTCGACAACTCCAACGCCGTGCTCGACATCATCCTCTCCGGCATGTGCCACCGCTTCCCCGAGCTGAAGTTCGTCTCGGTCGAGTCGGGCGTCGGCTGGATTCCCTATCTGCTCGAGGCGATGGACTGGCAGTGGAAGAACTCCGGCTGCCTCGAAGAGCACCCGGAGATGGACTTGCTCCCCTCCGAGTACTTCAAGCGACAGTGCTACGGCTGCTTCTGGTTCGAGGAAGACTCGGTCGTCCAGGCGATCGAACAGCTCGGCTCCGAGAACTTCATGTTCGAGACCGACTTCCCCCATCCGACCTCGATGTCGCCGGGACCGAACTCGGTCGCGCGCAACCCCAAGCAGCACGTCGAGGAAGTCCTCAGCGTCCTCCCCGAGGAAGACCTCCTCAACGTCCTCCAGCGAAACGCGATGAAGGTCTACAACTTCGAGGTGTAGAACCTGAATCGTCCGAAGACCAACCACCGCGCCGGGCCCTCAGGGGTCCGGCGCGTTGCGTTTGGTCGGTGCGCGTACCGTCGGCCCCTGTCCTTCTGAATCGCCGCAGTCGCCCTCCGCGGTAATGAGTCAGGCTTGACTTCGATGCTGTGGAGTGTCCATACCGCTGCCCGCCTGGCCGACGCAGGATTGCCGGAGCTCTTGAGTTGAAGCTCGCATGGGTTCGCCTTGTCCATGTAAACCGTCTCGAGTCTCCGAGATGCACACCGCCTCGACCAACGGCGGTAACCGATCGATTTACAAATCATCATTCGTTATGGAAACTATCTGTGTGTAGGCTGCGTGTTTGCGGCAGGTTCCTCAACAGAACTCAGTTATCTCGAATCAGATTTCGCCATGAATAGGAGTGAATGAAATGCTTCAGAACCGATGGCGGTTGGTCAGTGTTGCGCTGGTCGGCGTGATTGGCATTGTCGCCGGCCTCGCGCTAGCAGCGGACGGGGAGAGCGAGGTCCGGGTCGCCGCGGTTCGTCATGAGGATGGGACGGTCGAGGTTGCCGTGCAGCAGCACGGAACGGACGGCTGGGGCGAGCGTCAGCTGCCCGAATACCGGTTCTTGCCCGTGGATTCCAGCGGTGAATGGCTCGTCTCTTCGGCCGTTGGCATTGAGGCGGAGACGATCGATGCCCTGCACTGCATCATTCATCACGGCGCGACGGGCGATCCGTTCTGGCGCCTGTTCGACGCGACGATCGCTCGACTGGCGCATCGAGTCGGCCTCACCAACATCGAGATTCATGCCGAACCTGTGATTGAGGAGCAGGCGGCGGCGATCAGCGACTGCACCACTCGAGGGGCCACATTCATCGCGACCACCATTCCCAGCGCCGAAGAGTTGCAAGACGCCGCCAAAGCGGCGGCCGAGTCCGGCGCACACTTCATGTCCTTCAACTCGGGCGCCGAATTGGCCGGCTCGATTGGTAGCCGACATCACGTCGGGCTCAACGACACGGCCGCAGGCGAGAACGCAGGTATCCAATTCAACGCGGCCCAGGTCACTGGCGCCGTGCTCTGCGTCGTGCACGAGCCGGACAACATCGGTCTGGCCGCCCGCTGTGACGGACTGGCTGCCGCTTACCACGGCGATGTCGAACGTCTGGAACTGTCCCTCGGCGCCCTCTCCGACAGCGCAGGCGTGACAGAAGCGATCGCCGCGGCAGTGAGCGCAGATGACATCGGAGCCATTCTGGTTCTCAATGACGCGCTATTGAGCCCTGCAGTTGCGGCGGCAGATGGCCGCGCCGTGGGCGCGGTTGCGGCAGGTAGCCCTGCGAACACTCGCGCGCTCATCCGGGGTGATTTGCTGTTCCTCGTCAATCCGGGAGTACAGGCTCAGGCGCGGGCGCTCGTGGCGACCATGCTGCTCGAGTCGAA
This sequence comes from Chloroflexota bacterium, assembly GCA_009837565.1. Taxonomy (GTDB): domain Bacteria; phylum Chloroflexota; class Dehalococcoidia; order Bin125; family Bin125; genus Bin125. The sequence continues at coordinate 9,591 of VXTH01000142.1, forward strand.
TGAGGGCGCATTTGTCGCGAGCTCCGACGTCAGCCGCTACAGCGCGCTCACGGGACCGGCCATTCATCTGATTCGTCCGCGAGTGATGACCGGCCCAATCCTGCAACGCGTCCTGAGGGAGAATCCAGAGCTGCTGAAGCAGTTGGGCATCCAGGTGAATGCAGGCGAGTAGCGACTGGCCGGTCCTTGAAATGGTGCGGCCAGGAGGACTAGTACCAATCGAAGGGCGTGTTGGGCCGACTCGCCCAACCTTGTTGACCTAGCCGACGCATGCCCGCTGCTAGCCGCTGCATGTCTGCGCTGTAGTCCGACGGCTCGAGCTGGCGCCAACTGCCGTGTCCGGGCAGAACCCACTCGACTCTCAGCGTCGCCATCATTTCGACCGTGTTGGTCAGCGCTTCCCAGCTGTAGAACATCTGAAGCGGCGTCACGTCGAGTTCGCCTCGTCGCTGATTCCAGAGCAGCGTGTCCCCGGTGAAGAGCCAGCGGTTGTCGACGTGGAAGACTAGATGTCCTTCTGTGTGTCCCGGCGCAATGTGGGCGATCACTCCCGGAGCTATCTCCACCGAGTCTCGACCGCGAACGATGTCCGTGGCCTGGGGCGCGACATGCGCTTCGGCTTCATGAATCCAGACCTGCGACCCGAAGTGGCCCGCCCAGCGGTCGTAATCCGCGACGTCGTCGCGATGGCTGAGCAGGATGTGGGCGACGCCACCCAGTGCCTCGACTCGCTCAACGAGACTGCGCTCGAAGCGCGGCGTGTCGAACATCACGTGACCGTCTGGCCTCGTGGCCAGATACGAATGCGCGCCGAACGACTTGCGCGAGTTGTGACCCAGCGCCAGCAATCCTGGTGTCATCTCGTGGGGAAATGGCGGCTGTGACGGTCGTGGCATTGCCTGACGATGAACCGATTGGGTCGGACAGGCCACCGCCGCTCGCCAGAGCGCTTGCTCGTCCTCGCCGCTGACTGGCTGGCGCGCAACGTATGAACGTCCTCTGTCATCCTGCTCGATCAGACCGGGCGCCCAGTGCCGCGCAACATCGCAGCGAATACAGCGCTCATCCACCGACCAGTCCCCAGCTACCGATGCAGTGCCGCGCGTCGCCATATCGGTGAGCCTATCGATTCGACGATTGATCTGCCCATTGTGTCGTGCCTGATTCGCAGCCTCGTCAGGCGCCAACCACGCCCTGACAGGCACATTGGTAGGCATTGCGTGCAGAGCGCTACACTGCCGGTTGAACCGCAATCAGCAGGCGCGTGGCGCGCCTCACAGAGAGGAAACTGAACGATGGAAATGCAGAATGTCGTCATCGTTGACGGCGTACGTTCCGCCTTCACCCGCGGCGGACGCGGCGCCTTCACGGCGACACGGCTGGACACCATTGGCGTCCAGGTGCTCCAGGAGTTGCTCGGCCGCTACCCGCAGCTCTCCCCGACCGAGATCGAAGACGTCGGCATGGGCTGCGTCGGCGGCGTGGCCGAACTCGCCGGCATCGGCGCCAACC
>VXTH01000216.1:0-1061 GCA_009837565.1 Chloroflexota bacterium
CCGGTCGGATTCGCCGGGCTGTTGAGGATGATCAGTCGGGTGCGTTCGTTGATCTGACTCAGCACCTGGTCCGGATCGAACGTGAAGCCATCAGCTTCATGCAGCTCAATCGGCACCGGAGTCGCGCCGGAAAAGCGGATCACCGACTCATAGATCGGGAATCCGGGGTTGGGGTACATGATCTCTGCGCCGGGCTCGCCCATCAGCAAGGCGGCGAAGAACATGACCGGCTTGGCGCCCGGCGTAATCAGGACCGATTCCGGGTCGACCTCGGCCCCGTGGCGGCGCTGCAGGTCGCGGGCGACCGACTCGCGTAGCTCGGGGATGCCGGCGCCGGGCGTGTAGCCGTGCTTGCCGTCTGCAAGCGCTTGCTCTCCGGCTCGGACAATGTTGTCCGGGGTGGCGAAGTCGGGCTGTCCGATACCGAGATTGATGATCGATCGTCCCTCGGCGGCGAGCTTGTTCGCTCGCGCCAGCACTTCAAACGCTGTTTCCGTGCCGAGGTTCCGCACCGCTTCGGTCGGGAGCACCATGTTCGTCCTCCGATCTCGCCTCGTTCTGCATCGAGGGTACTTGCCCACTGCCGTTCAGCCACTAGATACCCTTGGCCCACGGAGGTTGCGGTGAGGCGCTGGTATCAGACCTCGCTCGTCCTGGCCGCATTGGTCACCTTGACCGCCCTGATCGCCGCCTGCGGCGAGCCCGAACCGGTCGCTGTGTTGTCGTCGGAACAATCAGAGGACGTCAGCGGACCCCGGACCGGGGAGCAAGTCTTCGCCTCGACCTGCGCTGTTTGTCACGGAGACGGCGGGGAGGGCGCCGAGAACTGGATGGTCCGCGACGAGGATGGCCGCCTGCCGCCGCCCCCGCTCAACGGCGAGGGACACACCTGGCATCACTCCGACGGCGTGCTCTACGGCGTCGTCAGCGACGGCGGCGCCGGGATCGGCTTTGGCAGCAACATGCCTGGCTTCAAAGAAGAGCTGACGCACGAGGAGATCATCGCCGTGCTCGAGTACGTGAAGACGCTTTGGGAGGACAAGGAGATCGATGGATTCTCG
>VXTH01000216.1:1071-4371 GCA_009837565.1 Chloroflexota bacterium
CCGTATCCCGTCGCCGGCGGTTGACGCTCTCAGTCACCCGTTTCCACGCCGACCGCCCCGGAGCTGCGCAACGCTGAGATCTCGGTGGCGCTGTAGCCATGCTCTCGCAAAATGTCGTCGGTATCCCCGTCGAAGATCGGCGATGGCCCACTTGGAACCGGCGGTGAGTCGGACATTCGGTAGACGGGACCGACCAGTTGCTCCGGACCGGTCAGCGGATGCTCGATCTCGGCAATCGCGCCAATAGCCTGGACCTGTGGATCATCGAACATGTCTTCGGGGAGGTTGACCTGTGAGGCCGGCGCGCCGGCAGCGTCCAGCTTGGCAATCCAGTTGGCGGTCGTATCGCTGCGAAATCGGGCTGAGATGTTCTTCCGCGCATATTCAACCATCTCGGCCGAATCAGGGTCGAGCGGATTGAAATGCTCCGAATCCGTGGGATCGTCAGCCTCGGTGAGACCAAGCGCATTACGCACCTGCTGCCGATTCGAGGAGGTCACGCAGCCCAGCATGATTGCGCCGTCGGCCGCTTGATATCCGCCGTAGTAGAGGAAGTAAGCCGCGCCAAGCATTGTGCGTGTGCCGTTACGCGCGTCAAGCATCTCGCGATACGTCCCGCCCCGCGAACGGATCTCATTCACAGCATCGATTGACGGTTGGAGGAGGTCAGCATCGCTGACGGGCACTCTGGCAACGCTGGTGTTCTGAAACGTGAGCGCCGCGCCCAGCAACGACGTTTCAATGCGCTGACCGCGGCCGGTGCGTTCACGGTGAAAGAGTGCGGCGCAGATCGACATCGCGCTGGTCCATGCGGCGCCGTAGTCGACGGGTACGGTCGCCGAGCTCGCCGCGGGGCCGCCCTGCTCATCCAGCTTCTCGTTCGCCGCCAGAAGTCCCGAGTAGGCCTGAGCAATAATGTCGGCCCCGGCCCGGTCGGCCGATGGTCCTTCGGGGCCAAAGGCGCTGTTTTCCAGGTAGACGAGCTGCGGATTCTCCGCACTGAGGCTCTGGTAGTCCACTCCTAACCGCTCGGCGACGCCGGGACGGGCATTTATCACAAACACGTCGAAGTCACGGACCAACCGGCGGACGACCGCGCGGCCTGCTTCTGATTGCAGATTCAGGACAATGCCCCGCTTGCCGCGATTCATGACGTGAAACACCTTGGACTCATGCGGCATGAACTGACCCACGAGACGCACCGCGTCGCCTTGCGGCGACTCGATTTTGACCACGTCCGCACCAAGGTCCGAGAGCATCACGCCGCACATCGGCCCCGCGACGATCTGGGTCAGTTCGAGGACCTTGATCCCATCGAGCGGTCCGGGCATGGCTGCTCCTAGCCCTCGGCCGGCAAGCCGACCGCGCCTGATGATCGCATGGCGGCGACTTCTTCCGCGCTGTAGCCGTACTCGATCAGCACTTCGTCGGTGTCGCCGTCCAGCGGCGGCGACGCTCCCTCAGCTTCGGGCGGAGTGCGCGACATGTTGAACGGCGGGCCGACCATCGTCTCCGGGCCCGTCAATCGGTGCTCGAGGTCGACCATGATGCCCAGGGCCTGGACCTGGGGATCGTCGATCATCTCCTCGGGAATGTTGACCTGCGAGGCGGGCGCACCGGCCGCGTCCAGCTTGGCGATCCAGTTCTCGGTGGTGTCCGACGCAAACCGCTCCGAGATCATCCCGCGGACGCGGGCCACGACGTCTCCCGACCCGTCTGCCAGCGCATTGAAGTCGCCGTCATCAGTCGGATCATCGCCCGGCTCCAGGCCCAGCGCATTGCGCACCTGTTGTCGATTCGGCGGCGTGACGCAGCCGAGCATGATTGCGCCGTCGGAGGTTTGGTAGCCGCCGTAGTAGAGGAAGAAGGCGCCGCCGACCAGCGCGCGCAGTCCGCCGCGGGCGCCCAGCAGCTCACGGTAACTGCCGCCCCGCTCTCGAACCGCCGCGAGGCCGCTCAGGATTGGATCGAGCAGGACCGCGTCGGAGACGGGCATTCGGGCGGCGAAGGCGTTCTGCAGCACCATCGCGCCGCCCAGCAGCGAGGTGTCGATCTTCTGGCCTTCGCCGGTTCGTTCGCGGTGGAACAGCGCCGCGCAGACCGCGATCGCGCTGGTGAACGCGGCGACGAAGTCGGCCGGAGTCGTGGCGGTGATCAGATCCGGCCCGCCGTGCTCGTCGACCTTCTCGTCGCCGGCCATCAATCCTGAGTACGCCTGGGCGATGATGTCGGCCCCGGCCCGGTGGGCCGACGGCCCGGTCGGACCGTAGGCGGTGTTTTCGAGGTAGATCAGATCCGACTTGTGAGCGCGCAGGCTCTCGTAGTCGATGCCCAGGCGTTCAGGGACGCCCGGCCGGGCATTGATCAGGAAGACGTCCATCTCGCGAATCAATCGCTGGACGACGGCCTGACCGTCGGGATCCTGCAGATTCAGCACCATCCCACGTTTGCCGCGATTGAAGACGTGGAAGCCCTTGCTCTCGCCCGGTGAGATCTGACCGAGCAGTCGCATGCCATCTCCGGCGGCGGACTCGATCTTGATCACGTCCGCGCCGAGGTCGGAGAGCATCACCCCGCACATCGGTCCGGCGATGATCTGGGTGACTTCAAGGACTTTGATTCCATCAAGGGCACCGGGCATCGGAACCTCCTCACATACGTCGTTCGACTGGAACGAGGATAGGCAACCGAGTTCCGCTCGCACGCACGCGCAAACCGTTGGCAGTTCGAATTGAACGGGGCGAGTCCGCCCGGAGAAGAAATTCTGGTGGACTCGTGCGGATCTCCAGTGTTTTGCTGAGGATCGTGCGCTCAGGCGAGCGGAATAGTCCAGATCTGTCCAGATTTGTCCAGATTCGTCCAGTTATGTCTGGCCTGCGTGAGGGTCTGTCCGGAAGAATCCGGGCAAGTCCGGGACTGTCCGTGGTTGGACTCGGAGTCCGCTGAAGCATGAGAGCCACTCGCCCGTTATGTTCGTATGTATGTTCTCATTGCATCGTACATCGGTTTTCGAACGGCGGTTGTTGAGGCTACTCCGTGACTTCGCGCTCGCCGCACCGGAGGATCGGTTTGTCGGGGATTGCAGCGGTCAAGCGATCGGCGACGCTCCGACTGCGCCGGATTGCCTCAGGCTCGCGATCTGTTCGTCCGTGAAGCCGTGCTCGAGGAGGATTGCGTCCGTATCGGCGTCGAGCGGGGGCGACGCTCGATCGGAACCTGTCGTGGTTTTCGACATCTGGACCAGCGAGCCGACCTGTCGCTCGGGACCGGACAGCGGATGATCGATGGTCGGCATCAGAT
>VXTH01000216.1:4381-10985 GCA_009837565.1 Chloroflexota bacterium
CAGATTCATTGCGACTACCTGGGGATCGTTGACCACGTCTTCCAACCAGTTGACGGGGGAAGCCGGAGCTCCGGCGGCGTCGAGCCTCGCCATCCACTCCTCCATGGTGCCGTTTGCCAGTGTCGATCTGATTTGCTCTTCGACTCGCGAGACAATGGCGTCGGCGTCCGGACCGATGGCGTTGAAGTCGTCGTTGTCGGTTGGGTCGTCCGTGATCTCAAGCACGGCGCGAATCTGATCGCGATTCTGCGGCGTGAGCGCTCCGAGGATGATGGCCCCGTCCTTGACCGGATAACCGGAGTAGTAGATGCGGAAGGCCTTGCCCTGGTTGGGACGGCTGCGCCGAGCCTCGATCATTTCGGCATAGCTGGATCCGTCTTCGCGCATCTCCGACATCATCCGACGCAACGGCTCGATCAGGATCGCGTCAGACACAGGTACGTCGCCGGCCCATGGGGTCTGCAAGGCGAGCCCGGCGCCCAGGAGCGTGGTCGCAATGCGCTGGCCCTCGCCCGTGCGCTGTCGATGAAACAATGCGGCGCAAACGCCCATCGCACCACCGAGCGCGGCGACATAGTCCGAAGGAGCGGACGCCGTGATCGGCTCCGGCGCTCCACGCTGGTCCACCTTCATGTCTCCGGCAAGTAGACCCGAATACGCCTGCACGACGACATCCGAGCCGGCACGATCGGCGCTTGGTCCGCGCGTGCCGTAGCCGGTCACCTCGAGATAGATCAGGTCAGGGCGCAGACGGATGAGCGTGTCGTAGTCCATGGCGATCCGCTCGGCCACGCCGGGCCGTACGTTGGTAACGAAGACGTCGAATTGCGGAATCAAGCGATGAGCGACTGCCTGTCCCTGTGCAGAGCTGAGGTCGACCACCATGCCCCGCTTGCCGCGGTTCAGTCCATGGAAGGCCTTGCTTTCGCCCGGGGCGAACTGTCCGATCCGGCGGGAGGCGTCTCCCTGTGGTGATTCGAGTTTGACCACGTCGGCGCCCAGATCGGCGAGCGCCGTGCCGCAGAACGGTCCGGCGATGATCTGCGCCAGCTCCAGCACCTTGATCCCCTCGAGCGGTCCGGGCATGCACGCCTCCTCAATCGAGCAGGTTAGGCGAGCCCGGCGCGTAGACTCAGGCTGAAGCCAGAGTCAGGAAACGAGCATTGCCATGCCCGATTACGAGAACATCCTTTACGAGCAGGACGGTCCGGTCGTCACGATTACCTGGAACAACCCGGAGACGCTCAACGCGATCACGCCGGCGCTCGAGCGCGAATTCCACGACGCGCTCGACGTGGCCAACGCCGATCCGTCGGCGCGTTCGATCATCTTCACCGGAGCGGGACGAGCGTTCTCGTCGGGCTACAACATCGCCGGCGGGATCGACAGCGAGGTTGGCGGTCCGACGCAGCCCGTCTCGGAGCACCTGGAGCGCTGGTTCCGCTTTTCGACCAAGAATCCCGACATGATGATGCACCTGATGACGCTGGAGAAGCCGATCATCGCCGCTGTCAACGGCTGGTGCATCGGCGGCGGCTTCTGGTATTCGCTGGCCGCTGACATCACGCTGGCTTCGGACCGTGCCGTGTTCGCGCAACCCGAGGTGCGGATGATCTCCAACAGCTCGGTGCTCTTCGCGGCCCTGGCGGGCTGGAAGGCGGCGCATCGCTACGCGCTGACTGGAGACCACTTCGACGCTGAGGAGGCGCTGCGGATCGGCGTGATCAACGAGATCGTGCCGAGCGAGGATCTGATGGAACGCGCCGACGCACTCGCGCGCCGGCTGGCACTCGTGCCGTCGCATTCGATTCGTTACAACAAGTTGATCACTGCGCGAGGCCTCGAGGCAATGGGCCTGCGCAACGCGCTCAACGTCGGCTCGATGCTCTCGTCGATGGTTGAAGCGTCGGCCGACGGTCCCGAAGTTGCCCACCTCGACGCTGCACGAGAAGCCGGCGGCTTCGGCGCATTCCTTCGGGCTCGGGACGAACCGTTTATCCCGGAGCCGTTTGGTCCAAGGAGTACTTAGTCGAGCGCCACGATGATCGCGACAGCCAGTCCAACGATGACGATGACGCCGAACATGATTCGATTGAACCAACGCGAAAACATCTCATCCAGCATGAGTTGCCACTCCCTCCGACCTGGATAGTCGGCCATTGCGTCGGCGAACTCATCAGCCTGTTCAGAGGAAGCCCCAATCGATCGAATCACCTTGCGCAGCCTCAGAATCGGCGTCATCACAGACATTCGCTCAGTTCCTCACCCATCGGCGTTCAGTCGAGCCTCTGTTAGCCTCAGCCTAGCTACGACACGGCGCGCTGTCACAGGAGAACACTGATGGTTCGCGTTACAGGACCCTACGATGTCGAGGCCGTCCGCAGCGAGTGGATCGGACAGAAAACCGACGTGGTTCCCGGACGCTACCCAGTCGAGTACGACAGCATCCGACGCCACTGCCACATGGTCGAAGACACGAATCCGCTCTTCCTCGATCCCGAATACGGGCGGCAATCAGAGCACGGCGCAGTCATCGCGCCGCCGGTGATGACCCGCTACTTCGCCGGCGCTGGCGTCTGGCCGCCATCTTCCGACAATCAGGGCAGCCTGCTGCTCTCGGTGCCAACGCGCGGAGAGCGGAACATCAATCTCAACACCGAGTGGGAATACCTGCAACCGGCCAGGGTTGGCGACCACCTCGCCTCGCAAACCGAGGTGACCGACATCTACGAGAAGTCGATCAAGCTCGACCCGCGCTCGGTCTGGGTGGTCACCGAGACTCGAATCACCAACCAGGACGGCGAGTTGGTCGCCGTCGGCACCAACACGCTCTGCACGCACCGGACTCCCGAACAAGTCGAAGCAGAAGAAGGCGAGCGCCCGCTATGACCACCCGTACCTCACCGAACAGCATCTCGACCGACCAGACCTGGTGGGACGATGTCCGCGTCGGCGACCTGATCGAGGGATACGATCTGACACTGGACTGGACCAAGATGGTCGAGCTGGTCTCCGGCTCCCAGGACTTCTATCCGGTCCACCACGACCCCGAGTTCGCGGCCGAGGCCGGCCACCCGGCGATCTTCTACAACACCGGCTGGACCCAGGCGGCGCTCTGCCGCGTCGTCACCGACTGGGCCGGTCCAGCCGGCTGGATGTCGAAGTTCCGCTTCGAGATGCGCCGGATGAACATCCCCGACGACGAGGTCCATGCCCGCGGCAAGGTGACCGGCAAGTCCGATCTCGACGACGATCACGGACTGGTCGAGCTCGAGGTCTGGCTGGAGAACGACCGTCTCGGCGTGACCACGCCGGGCTGGGCGACGGTCAGACTGCCTCGCCGGAGCTAAGGCGCAGCCAACCCAAAGGACACGGACATGACCCGAATCGGCATCATCGGAGCCGGCGCCATTGGCGGTGTCGTCGGCGGATTGCTCACCCGCGCCGGCTACGACGTGACCCTGTTCGACCACTGGGTCGAGCACGTCGATGAGATGAAGCAGAACGGCCTGCGACTGAGCGGCCCGCTGATCGGCGACATCCGCGTTCCCGTCAATGCGAAGCATTTGTATGAGGCACAGGAGATCTCCGAGCCCTTCGATCTTGGCTTCGTCGCGGTCAAAAGCTATGACACCGAGTGGGCCTCCGCCTTCATCTCTCCGCTGGTCAGAGACGACGGCGCAATCGTCGACTTCCAGAACGGCATCAACGATGAGCGCGTCGCCGCCGTGGTCGGACGCGAGCGGACGCTGGGCTGCGTCATCACGATCGGCTGCGGCATGTACGACCCTGGCCACTGCATCCGCACCGACACGCGCACGCTGGGTTTCAAGGTCGGCGAGCTGGACGGCTCCGACTCTGACCGCGCCCGCGACATCGCCGCCATCGTCAACAGCGTCGCCGGCGCCGAGTCGACGACCAACCTCTGGGGCGAGCGCTGGGGCAAACTCGCTGTCAACTGCATGGCCAATCCGATCGCCGGCCTCTCCGGCTACGGCTCGGGAGAAGTCCGCGCCCGGGAGGAAACTCGCTGGCTCTGCATCCGGATCGCGGCCGAAGTCGTCCAGGTCGGCCGAGCCTACGGCCACAACATCGAAGCCGTCTGGGGTATCGACTCGCAAAAGTTCGTCGACGTCGCCAACGGAGGCGACTCCACCGAGCTCGACGCCGAGCTGGTCGCGGGAGCGCAGGCCCTCGGCGCCGGCCGCCCCAGCTTCCTCCAGGACGTCATCCGAGGCCGCCGAGTCGAAATCGACGCCCTCAACGGCTGGGTCGTGGAACAAGGCAAGGCGGTCGAGGTCGCGACGCCGGTGAATCAGGCGGTCGCCGAGGTCGTGAGGAGCTTCCCGGTCGGCGAGTTGCGGTCGGATCCGGCGAATCTGGGATTGATCATGGATCGGTTAGGATAGAGTCGTAACCGAAAGAACCGGTACATGGCTCTCAACCCGCTCCGGATTCGTCGCAGCATCGTGGACATCGGTGCGAACGAGGCCCTAGCCGACGAGTTCACCGAGGCCCTACAAGAAGGATTTCAGGGCTTGGTGACCAGGGAAGACTTGGCCCGAGCACTCTCTGAGCTGGAACATCGGCTGATGAACCGAGTGATGCTCTTCGGCATCGCGTTAACTGGTCTCAACGTCGCCGCCATGGCACTGCTGACGCAACTCTGAGATTTCAGGAGATCGGCTGCGGAAGTCTCAACCTTCCGACCTCACCGAAGGATGAAGGAGCGGGATTCCGCGCTCGTCAGCGTTTCAGGCGTTCCCCAACCCGCCGAACTCCGGAAGCACCTTCTCCGAGAAGTCCTCGATCGTCCTCAGGATCTGACCCTGACTCAACAGGCCGTTGTACTGCCACATGAAGATCCAGGAGACCGGGGTCACGTCGAGCATGTTCTGGACCTGCTTCTTCACCGTGTCGATCGTTCCAAGGAAAGTCAGACCATTCTCCAGCTGCTCCTCGAGTGTCATCAGGTCTTTGCCCGGTGGTCGCAGCGCCTCGGCGAAGCCGAAGGGGGCGAACCAGGCGCCTCCCGCAAACGCCGCCGAGTGGTGCCAGAGTTCGATCGCTTCCTCGTCCGTGTCGGTGATGATCACGTCGCGCAGAACCCCGAGACCCTCTCCCGGCTGGAGGGTTCGGCCGACCGAGGCCGCCTCCTCCTGGTAGACCTCGTACAGTCGATTCTGCAACTCCGGGTACATGGGCGGGAGGATCGCCGTGATGCCCTCTCGTGCGCACCAACGGATCGTGTTCTCCGACGAAGCAAACGGCTGGAACAGCGGCGGGTGCGGCTTCTGCAGCGGCTTGGGCACGACGCCGACCTGGCGGACGATGTTGTTCTCGTCGACGCCCTTGCCGTACATCTTGGTCGCTTCGATGTCCCAGGGCGTGCCCTCGGGCGGGATCTGCCAGGCGTGGCCCCGGTACTCGACCATCTCCTCGGTCCAGCACTTGCGAATGATGTTGAAGTGCTCCTCGAACGCCGCCCGGTTGGCGGCGTCGATCGCGTCGTGGTTGCCCGGATGCGCAGCGTGGACGCCGTGGATCTGCTGAGCCATCGTGTCCACCCAGCGGCGCTGGTAGCCGCGCGCAAAACCGGCCAGGGCGCGACCGCCGGTCATGTGGTCGAGCATCGCGATGTCTTCGGCCACGCGGATCGGATTCTGGGCCGGTAATACCAGTCCAAGCTGGCCGACGCGGATCCGCTCCGTCTGCATCGCCAGGTACAGGTCGAGCATCACCGGGTTGGGCGAGACCTCAAAGCCCTCAATGTGGAAATGGTGCTCGGTAAAGCCGATCGAGTCGTAGCCCAGCGCGTCGCCGGCCTTGGCGAAGGCCGAGAGGTCGGCCAGCATGTCCTGGTACAGCTCGGGCCGATTCCCGGCCATCCCGGCCTCAATGTCCTCGCGCGTACCGACCGAGGGAAGGAAGAAAAGACTGACCTGCATGATCGATCCAATCATTGGCCCCCTCTCCCCCTGGGAGAAGGAATCTACTCTGACTCCCTCTCCCTCTGGGAGAGGGTTGGGGTGAGGGTCCCCCGTTCCGGCGCAGTAGGGCCCTCACCCTGGCTCCCCGCCTGCGCGGGGACAGGCTCTCTCCCTCAGGGAGAGGGAATTGATGTGAGGAACGACGACACCGCGTCGTTAAAGTCGTCCGGATTGTCGATGTTGGCCGCGTGCCCGGCATTGGCGATGACCGCCTTGGTGCTGCCCGGGATCTTGTTGACCATGTAGTCGGTGCCGGCGAGGAACGGCTCATCGTTCTCGCCGACCAGCACCAGCGTTGGCTTGTCGATACTGCTCAGCGACTGGATGATCCGGTTGTCGAACTGGGCCAGCATCCCGCGCGCCGCGCGAGCCAGGCCGCCAGCGGAGCGATGCGTGGACACCCGTACCTCCTCTGAGCCGCCGAGCGCGGCGAGCCCGTCGCGCTCGAGCGCCTCCGCCCGGGGAATCGCCATGCCCGTGTTCCAGCCCTCGCGCGCCGTGGGGTTGTTGTAGCCGGGACCGGTGTCGAACAGCATCAGTGCCTGGGTCCGCTCGGGATAGGCGACATTGAACGCCAGCGACATGTAGCCGCCCAGCGACAGTCCGCCGATTAT
>VXTH01000243.1:0-8987 GCA_009837565.1 Chloroflexota bacterium
CCTCACCGCCGGCTGGGGTCACTTCGGCGCCAATCAAGCCGTCATGCCCGGGCAGGGCAAGATCAATCGTCGTGGAGACATGGTGGACGTGTATCTGAATGATCGGGCGTGCTGGCGAGACGTGCCGACTGAGGTGTGGGAGTATCGGCTGGGAGGCTACCAGGTACTCAAGAAGTGGCTCAGCTACCGAGAGTCGAAGGTGCTGGGTCGGGGGCTGGAAGTGGGAGAGGTCGGCTGGTTCTCGGCGGTGGCTCGGAGGATTGCGGGTATTCTCAAGTTCTCTCGCTGAGTGTGGTCCTGAAGAGAGGCCTTGGCAGATGCGCGTGGACGAGTTTGAGGACCTCGGCTTCTTCTGGCTTCCCGACGACCCGAAGGCCAAGGAGCGAGTCCCTGGAGTTCTTCGAGCCTCGGCACAGGGAGCCATCACACTGGAGACATTCGGCCTCGCCGAAGGAGAACCGCACTCGCTCGCTTCCGATCTCACGCTTCGCGATGGAGAGGCAACCAGAAGGATTCTGGGCGTCACGAGAGAACGCGGGTTTGTCACACTGGATGGGTGTTTGCGAACAGACAGCAGCGTCGAGGCACGCTCGCATGGCTTAATCTTCAATGGCGCCACGTTTCTCGCGACGTGGCTGTTCGTCGGCATAGCCTACGATTCACAGGAGTGCGTGCGCTTCTCCAGAGTGAAGTTCGACGTTGAGGGACTAGATGAATGGCTCGCGCTGTCAGGAATCCAGGTCGATGCCGATGTAATGCAAGGCCGAGCGACGATCACCTTTCAGCGTCCTGACTCTCTTGGTCTTCCAGGGCTGCTCGACGGCGAGCACGGAAAGATCAGGTTCGGCTATTCGATTCCGTCAGCCTGGGAGGAGACGAAGAGCGCGGGAGTTTCCCAGCGCGCATACGTGGAGCTATCCACAGATGGTTGGTGGACAGCAGATGAGGCGACGCGTCGGGTCATGTGGTTCCGGGACCTCTTGCGACTGGCTGCTGATCAGAGTGTGTCAGTGATCGGGCTCACCGGGTACTCCCGCGAGGTGACTGAGCCTGCTCAAGGCGGTGGTGAACGCGAGAGCGAGATAGAAATCATCTACGAGGAGCGCAATCAGGGCGTAGCTGACCGCAACCTGCTCGGGCCGCTGATGTTGTTTCAGCGCCGTGATCTGAAAGACGATCTGCACGTATGTATCGGACGATGGTTCGCCATGTACTCCGAGCATCATCAGCCCTTACGTCTCTATTTCTCAGCGGTAGATTCGAGCAGGGATCCGACCTTGGATGAGAGGTTCCGACAGTTGACTGAGGCGCTTGAGACTCTCGACAAGGCCCTCCATGGCAATGCACGGAAGGACTTCAGTCAGAGAATACAGAGATTGGCCGAACCGTTTGCTGATCTCTTGGAACTCGAGGACTCCTGCGAGCAGTTTGGTCTAACGGTTGCCCATACGAGGAATGTCCAAGTTCATCATCTTCCGATAGGAGGAAACGATGTTGCAGTTGGTCGGGATTTGCTCAGGCTCACATATCGCTGCGAGTTGCTATTGATCTGTCACTTTGTGGCCGTGATAACGGGCAGCTACGCTTTGGCCATCGAAATGATCGAGGACAAGGAAGCCACTACGAAACGACAGCAGGTGATCGGCGACAGATAGCCAGCTCGCGACCTCGTCACAAGAACAGGCTACGGGCCGGGTCCATCCATCTTGCAGGGATGGGCGACTCTCCATGCGTGTTGTAGGCAGATCCAGATGCCGGAGGTGATGCCAAAGACTTGCTCGGTTCGCGTGGCTGGGGGCAGTGGCGCTTGGCCCCTCACAGCACAAGGCCAGACCTGTCGCCACAACTCGAAGATAGGACCATCTAAGGGTCCAGATCGTTGTTCAACGCGTATCTGGAGACGGAAGTTCCTGCAGCGCTGCTGCGCATTCCACTCCCTGGCCGAAGCGACCGAGATCGTCCGAGTGCCCGGCGGTCATCTGGGCGCGCTGCTCAGTGCACCGGCAACACCTTGCTCTGAGTTGTACGGCTGCCGAGTGGACTTAATCGTCCACGGAGAATCGGTAGCTGACGGGCGAAGAACCCATGGGGCAGAACGACAGAGGCAGTGTTCCCTGTGCTTCAGCCACAGGACCTGACGACGGCTACCAGTAGCAGGACCAACACCTTCGCAGGGAGCATCCACAACGTCGCGGGCGAGGCTCCACGCTGGGTCCAGTGTCTTTGTCTCGCTGTCTCAAAGCGCTTCCGGTACATGCCGCGGACAGTCGGCGAGGCGCGGGTGCGTCGAGTCTCGGCGGCGAATTCCTCTTGTTCGATCGGTGGATCGGGGATCGATTCGTCCACCGGCAACAACCGCCAGTAGCGGTCGCGGAACTCCTCGTCGGTCTGGATTCCCTTCCGCAGGTTGCAGGCCGTGCACAGCAGCTGTAGGTTCGTCCCCTCGTTGCCGCCGTTGCGGCTCACGGGCCACTTGTGGTCGATTTCGAGTTGGCGGTTGCTCATGCGGCGGCCGCAATAGCGGCAGCGGCCTCGCTGCTCGATGAACAGCGCATTCCGCACTCGCGCAGGAAAGACGACTCGCCCGCGGGCCGGTAGTCCACCGCTCTCATCGACTTCCATCCGGCAGAGGCTAGCGCGCTGGTCGTCGGCGAGCAGCTATTCGGTGGATGCGTGATCGCCAGGAACGATTGACAGCCTTGCCGAAGTGTTGACCACTGCGCAAGGATTGAGACCGAATCGCCAGATGCTTGACCAGGCACATGCCCGCCAAGCGGCGATCGCTGCATCTGAAGGCAGCAGCGATGATCGCCGTTCCTGCGATCACAGTGGTCCGGCCCCTGAAGAAGTGGCGCAAAGACCCTGGAGATCTTGCCCAAGAGTGGTTCATAGATCTTGGCGATTTGCACCAAAGCCTCGTTAATCTCGTGAATCAGTGGCCATAGATTTCAGCTGCATTCATTGCCCGTTTGGGTTGCGTCACCCCTGTCCATCAACCGTCCAGCCGGGAACTCTTGTCTCGCGCCAAGGTCTCCGCGTCGTTCGGATAGTCGTGTTCGGTGGGTATCCCACGTCCCGTTCCTGTCAGGCCCTCGGGGCGCTACCGTGCGATGGTTGCCGCGAACCGGCGGCATCCACTGACCGCCTGCGTCTCTTCAGCAGAAGGAACCGACGCCGACCGATATGACTAAGAACGCGCTCTGTTGCGGGCAAGCGATTCACCCTCGGAGCTAGTGGTTCCTAGACGCCGCGAGTACCTGGGTCATCCTCCTCGGTCCGAGCCGGAGAGTGCGATGTGTGCCAACTCTGGTGCGACTCCGTCGCCGCGGCGATAGGCAAGGACTCAGCCGGATTCACTTGCCTACGCCTTCTCCGTCATCACGAGTTGCTCATGCGCGGCCCCACCATAAGCAGTACGCCGATGCTGAACCGAGGGACCCAAAGTGATCCGGATACGATGTGAGCGAGGAGTCCGCGATGCGCACAGCACAACTCGACCGGATCACGTTCGACACCGAGGTCATGGGCGGCAAGGCCTGTATCCGCGGCCTGCGCGTCACCGTCGGGACGGTCGTGGCACTGTTGGCAGCCGGCCAGTCGTCTGCCAGCATCCTGCGTGCGTATCCCTACCTCGAATCTGAGGACATTGACCAGGCGCTCGCCTATGCCGCCTGGCGGCTAGAGGAGCGCGAGGTTCCGTTGGCGGTCCAATGAGACCGAGGGTGCTGATCGACATGAACCTCTCGCCCGAGTGGGTCGATTCTCTGTCGAAGGAAGGCTGGGAAGCGGTGCATTGGTCCGAGGTCGGAGACCCACGGGCTACTGACCGAGAGATCATGGATTGGGCGCTCGCCAACGCATACATCGTGTTCACGCACGACCTAGACTTTGGCACGATGCTCGCACTCACGCATGACCGCGGTCCTAGCGTTCTGCAAGCACGAGCCGAGAACGTTCTGCCGCTCCAACTCGGCCCAACAGTCATCGCAGCACTCGAACAGCATCGATCAGACCTGTTGGCGGGCGCATTGGTCGTTGTCGACGAGCGTCGCAGCCGGGTGCGCGTCCTGCCAATCTGAGCTTGGTGCGAAGCGATCCGGTCGAAGCTCCCTTCGTGGCACCCACAGCCTCTCTCTTCAGCCCCTTCTTGGACGCATTCTTGCACAACTGGGCAACATCCGTTAGGAGGCTGCCCGAGCGACATTTCCGTGCACTTGGCTGCATTCTTGACTTTTCTGGCCGACGCATGTCCAATCGAAGTTACTCTGCTCAAACTCGGATGGCGGAAGAGCGGACGGGAGTCGTGGTGCCAACGGTCAACTCGCACCAAGAAGGTAGAGTGTCAATCTGGGGACTTGGTGCTCGTACGTGCGGGCCTCATCTTCAGGCGTTGTTCTGGGAGAACCCGCACGATGACACACTCCTTGCGTACGAGTTTCGGATAGTGCTGCCGAGCGGCGTGGTCTCGCCATGGCACTCGATTGCAGCGGCCAAGCTGCCATGCCGAGACTGGAAAACCCACTCTGTTCTCATCTACCACGATCTCGATGACCCTTGGGATCTGATAGTGGAGCTCCGCGGCGTAACCGGCGTTCATCACGGAGATCCTCCAGTCTCCATCCACCTGGCGGCACTCTACGAGGTTCAGTACACGGAGCCGATGTGGAGGAGTCAAGATCCTCAAGGCCTCGGCCCACGCCTTGCCATCGGACTTGGAGATGCGGAAGACCAAACGACCGGGCCGATGCGAGATGTGTCCGAAGGAGTACTGAGTCTCACAATGAGGGAGGATCAGTCGCTGGAGGAAGCTCAGTCCAAGGCTGCTAGCCGAGGGGCGCGGTATCGGCGACAGGACAGCGATTGGATCGAGCCATCTGCGGCCGCGAGGAGAACGTCATTCAACCACCTGCGTCCAACGCAGATTCCGTCCACGAGTTATGCGCCGGAGGACGTGCTTGGTGACGTGCTCGAACGCCGCGACTGGGACTTGCACGTGTACATAGATGACACAGGCACGGTGTGGTTCACTGTCCGGGAGCATCTTGCCTGGGACAGAGGATATGAGCTGAGTCTCTTGAGATAACGCGCAATACCGAGAGCTCCTGTCCCTCACCAGGCCGCCCCTTGAGGTCCGATGCAGAAGGGCAGCCCGTAGCGCCCTAATCCTCCGCACCCCTGTCGGGATGTGGGCGGATGGCACGAGATGCATCGCCGGATTTTACTTGGCCGCAGATCGGATATCCTTGTTTCGAACACGTAGCACGGTGTATCACTGCGCGCGACTCGAGAGGCGTTTGCCATGCATAACCAATCCGTTCGTATCCCAGCCGCCCTCTATGCCCGCGTCTCCTCCGACCGACAAGACGTCGACCTCTCCGTCGCCGCCCAGTTGCGCGCGTTGCGTGACTTCGCCGAGCGCAACGGCTTTGTCATCGCCCGCGAGTACATCGACGAGGCCGAATCGGGACGCGTCGCTGATCGGCCGCAGTTCCGCAAGATGCTGGATGAAGCGGCGCAGCCGAACGCGCCGTTTCAGGAGATCCTGGTCTGGAAGTTCTCGCGGTTCACCCGCAAGCGCGAACACGCTGTGGCCTTCAAGTCGATGCTCAGGCGGCGCGGCATCCGCGTCACCTCGATCACCGAGCACGCCGACGACACCCCGACCGGCAAGCTGATGGAGGCGATCATCGAGTCGGTCGACGAGTTCTACTCGGAGAACCTGGCTCAGGAGGTCACGCGCGGGATGCGCGAGGCCGCCGCGCGCGGGTTCTTCCTCGGCTCGCGCGCGCCCTACGGATACACGCGGGTCAAGGTGCAGGACGGCGGCAAGGAGCGTCCCACGCTTGAGATCGACCCGGCGACCGTGCCGATCGTCAAGGAGATGTTCGAGCGCTCGGCCCGGGGTCAGGGGCTCAAGGAGATCTGCCAGGACCTGCACGAGCGCGGAATCACGAAGGGCGGCAAGCGCTGGCAGAAGAACATGCTGCACTACGTGCTCACCAACGAGGCCTACACCGGCACCGCGGTCTGGGGCAAGACGGCTAGGGATGGACAGACTCCCGACCCGGTGCGAGTCGCCGACGCCTGGCCCGCCATCGTCTCGCGGGAGTTGTACGACGCGGTGCAGGCGGGGCTCCGAGCCCGGGCGCCGAAGATCCAGGCGCCGGCGCGCGTGGGCAGCAAGTTCCTGCTATCGGGCCTGCTGCGCTGCGGTGTCTGCGATAAGCCGTACACCGGCCAAAGCGCCAAGAGCGGTCAGTTCGCCTACTACGTCTGCAACAAACTGCTGCGCGAGGGCGCAGGCGCCTGTGACGGACGCTACCTCAACGCCGGAAGGATGGAGGACCAGGTCGTCGCCAAGATCATGCAGCGCATCCTCAACGAGGAGACGATTACCGAACTGGTCCAGCTGGTGGCCGAGGAGGTCGACGCGCTGGCCCAGGAGCGGGCCTCGGACCTGGCGATCATCGAGTCGGACTTGGACGATGTCCGCCGCCGCCTGGAGAAGCTCTACGACGCCATTGAGAACAGCGACCTGACCTATGAGGCGCTCTCGCCGCGCATCCTCAAGCTGCGCCAGCAGGAGGATCAGCTGGCAGCGGCCCGCGACGACGCCGTCCGCCAGCTGGAGCAGCGCCGCGCCGACCTGCCCTCGACGCCCGAGATCAAGCGGTACGTCGCTGAGTTCCGCGAGTTCCTCCAGACCGGCACCATCCCGGAGCGCAAGGCGCTGATCCGCAACTTCGTCCAGGGGGTCAAGATCGACGGGGATGAGGTATCGATCCAGTACACTATCCCCATGCCCTCCGATGGCGCAACCCAGGACCGGGAATCAGTTCTCGATTTAGTCCAGTCCGGCCCACCATCACATTCAGAACTGCATCCCTGCCCCGCTTCCGCCGATTGTCAACCACGACAGAGGGCACGCGCGCTGCGTGCCCTCTGTTGTGTTGCTCGGCCGCGCTGACAGTCAGACGAACTGATCCTGTCCCGGCGCCATCATGTCCATGATTTTGTCCGGCTTGTCGACGTACTCGCGGAACGGATAGGGATGGTCATAGCCCAGGATCTTGTGCAGCTCGGGGTAGCGCTCCAGCCGCTCGGGCGAAACGGCTCCGTCGTCCCACATTTGCAGGCGCTGCATGTAGGACCGGAGCCAAACGAGGACCATCGTCACGCGCAGACCGGTGCTCTCACGATTCATGGCGCCGTGCCAGGTGTTGCCGCCCCAGACGGCGAGCGACCCGGCCTTGGCCTCAATCGGGACGGGCTCGTACAGCCGGTCTTCACCTTCCCACTCCCAGAAGTTGGTCTCGTGCGGCGCAGGCGCCCGGCCCCAGCGGTGTGAGCCGGGCACGAAGACCGTCGGGCCATCTTCACGCGAGGCGTAGTCGGTGAGCACCCAACTGGTGTTCACCAGGTGCGTGTAGGCGGCCTGGGGCGGCGGCACGCCATGCGTGTCGTTGTGGATCGCCAGGTAGTTCTTCTCATGCGGCGGCTTAATGATCGACGACGTGCCGCCGAGAATGGCGCTCTGGCCGCAGTGCCAGCGAGCCATCGCCAACACGACCGGGTTGAGCACGGCCTCGGTGATCACGTCGTCCTCGTCGACGAGCTGCCAGGCCATTTCATTCGGCGCCGGTAGATCGGCGGTTTGCCAATCGTCGATGGTGACGTCGTGCCGCTTCTGGTAGGTATTCAGGATCGCGTCGCGCAGCCGCTCGGCGAAACCCGGAGACGTGCCCAGCTTCTCAGGCGGGATGACCGTGAATCCGTAGGCGTCCAGCTCGACGATGTGTCGTGCCAGGTCGTGCTCCAGGATCGTCTTCACCAGGGGGTCGGCGTGAGGGGATTTGCCCAGTTCGGCGATGTTCATCTCTGCTCCAGTCAGGTGCCGGGCGTGACACGTGCTCACGTCCATTGCGAACGCGCGCAGTGTAGTACGTCCAATCCCTGAAACGTTGAGTCGCTAACCTGCTGGCGTCCATGAGAGGGGATTGCGATGGCAATTGATGCACTGGCATTGGAGCGGGAGCTGATCGCTTTGCGGGAATTGGCGGCGGCGAAGCGTGCCGACGACCCGATTCCGGCGGGCAAGGAGGCCGAACGACGGCTCCAGGCCGACATCGAGAAGTACGACCTCAAGAGCGAAATCGCCGATCTCGAGACCAAAGGCTATGCCGTCATCCCCCCGGAAAAGGCGGCGCCGATGGAACTCTTCGATCGGATCCGCGCGGCGATCCTGAGGGTCGCCGAGGCGGATGAACGGGAATGGCGTCCGGGCCTCGGCAAAACGCTGCAACACCTGCTTCCGCGCGATCCGGTCTTCGAGGACGTGCTGACCTCGCCGGTCCCCTTGACCTTGGTCACATACATGCTGGGTTGGCGCGCGAAAATCAGCCAGGTCACCGGCCTGGTTAAGGACACGCGAACGCCGCCGCTGACGATTCACGCCGACCACAGCTACAAGTTTCCGACTCCCTGGCCGTCGACGGCCCAGTACTGCAATCTCAACTGGATTACGGGGGACTACACCAGAGAGAACGGCGCCGTCTGCGTCTGGCCGGGGTCACACCGCTGGGGGCGCAACGTTCCGCCCGAGCTGCAACAGGCCCACGACCATCCAGACCTCGAGGTGCTCGAAGTGCCAAAAGGCTCTGTCATCGCGTGGCATGGCAGTCTCTGGCACGGAGCCCTGCCCAGAACGTCCGAGGGTCAACGCGTCACGCTGGTTATGCCCTTTGTCCGCGACCACGTGCAAGCCCAGGAGCTCTATTGGGCAACGGTCACGCCGGAAATGATCGAGCGCAATCCGGCCCGCTTCTGCACCCTGGTCGGATTGACATCGCGAACGCCGTGGATTTCACAGGACTTTCCGCTTCCTGCGACTGCCGGCACGCCCAACGGTTCGCAGTGGGAGTAATTTCCGGCTCGGAAGTGGTTCGAGCAATCGACGCCGCTATTGACAAACCGGCTCGAACGCGTAG
>VXTH01000243.1:8997-10978 GCA_009837565.1 Chloroflexota bacterium
GCACAAGGATCGCATTCGGCTCGGCGGCAGCGACGATGTTGGCGGCGATCGCGGTGGCACCCGGTCGCGTCCAATCGTCCGTGTCGCCGGTGTTCAGGATCATACGCAGGCCCAGGCTCGCAGCCAGGTTGACGATCTCAGCGTTGAACCGGTAGAAGGGCGGGCGGAAACAGGGTGTGGCGTGTTCGCCGAGCGCGAGTTGGGTCCGCCAGAGCGTTTCAATCACTTCATCTGCACTCAGCTGCAACAGATCGTCATGCTTCCACGTGTGGTTGCCTAGCGTGTGTCCCTCATTGACCATCCGCTCAATCAACTCAGGAAACGCGGCCACGCTGCGACCGACGACGAAGAAGGTCGCTCGCGCGTCGTACCGAGCCAGGATGTCGAGGATGGCTGGGGTAGTCGCCGGCTCCGGTCCGTCGTCGAACGTGAGGTGTATGGTCGCCGGCGGAATGCGGAGACTCGAAGAACCTTCGAGCCGGCGCAACTCCAGGCAACCGGGGTCGTCGCCAAGACACGCAGCCGCGGCTTCAACCGTGAGGACCAGGTCGTCACTCGACTCCGGTATCAGGACAGCTTCCCAACCGTCTTGCTGATCATCAATCCGGCGCAACCTGTCGAGGCTTGCTGCGCCTGCTTGCAGTCCCAGAATGGCGAGTGTTCGCGAGCGGACGAGCAGCGGTTCGCTGAACACGATCTGAACCGGAATCCGATCCAGGCCGCTGTGATACTCGGGCGCCTCCAGGAACTCCACTGAAAGCGGCGGCCCCGGAACGGTAGCTGTAGGACGATTGGCTAGCGGGATCAAGTGCTGAGTGCATATGGCGCCCACTCGCCCGCAGCCATTTCGACCAATCAGGCTGATCTGGACGCTCGACCTCCCGTCGGGTGCGACAGACACGCTCCAGAGATCCGACCGGGCGTCGACCGGTTCTACTGCGGTGACATATCCCGACAACGCCAGGAGTGCTTGCGTTCGGAGTTGTTCGCCGCTCAATGTGACCGGCTCGCTGAAGCGCAGATTGAGCGAGAACAATCTCTCCGTGTGCTCCTGCGGAACATCCTCAAACTGTGCCGTGAGGCCGTGCCTCGGCCGGAACGTCGTCGCCGCTTCCGTGGCTCCTCGCACTTCGCCGTTGAGCAGCCCGATGTCGGGCCGGTCACCGTCACTCAAGGCGTGATGAACCATCGTGCGAGGTTGTTCCGGGCTGACGAATTGCGTGTTGACCAATGTCACCCAGGCAAACGTCATCCAGATCGCCGCCAGAGCCACCGTCCCGCCGAGCATGGTCACCAGCGATAGATTACTCGCTCGATCGGCACACTCATTGCTTCACGTCGCGGTGGAGCCCGGCGCGACTCTGCGTCCGCTTGCGGTCGGCCGGTCTCTTCCTAGACTGAGGGCGGCAGGCGACCTCGACAACGTTGTCGGTGGGCGCGCCCTTCAAGGATCGAGCAATGACCTTTTCCTGGGATCTGTGGCGTTTCACGGAGGGAGTCCGCTGGCGCATCGCGCTTGACGTGTCGGTGGGCCTGTTCGCGGTGGCTGCCGGCGTTGCTCGCCTGGCCTTGCTCGGCTGGATCGGCGCGCGGATTTTCCAGGGCGACAGCTTCAGCGACCTGGTGCCATTGATCATCGCGACCGCCGCTTCAATCGCTGCTCGCTCACTCTTCCTGTACGCGAAGGAGGAGATTGCCAATGGCACGGCCCTCCAGGTCCAGTTCTCCCTCCGGCAACGACTGTTCGACCAGGTCACGCGCCTGGGGCCGTCGCACTTCGACCGGCAACGCACCGGCGACGTGACGGTCGGCGTGATCGAGGGCGTGGAACAGCTGGAAACCTTCTTCGGTCAATACCTGCCGCAACTGATTGTCGCCGCGCTGGCGCCGGTCGGGATCTTCATCTTCATGGGCTGGCTCGACCTGCCGGTGGCCGCGATCTACTTCGGCTTCGCCCTGGTCACATTGGTCTTGCCCCATC
>VXTH01000144.1:0-5161 GCA_009837565.1 Chloroflexota bacterium
GTATCGGACCGGCGGAGAAGCTCTCGCCGCATGGCATCCAGCAGCGGGTGCCCCTGCCCGGGGTCGGCGAGAACCTGATTGACCACTTCGGCACGGGGGTCCAGGCGTTTCCCAAACCTGAGGTCGTCCATGATCCGGAGGTTGTCACGGAGATCGGCGTGCGCTACACCGCACCGGGCTCGGACCAGTTCAACGACATGCAGCTAGCGATCTCGACGATCTGGGACGAGGAACAGGTACGCGGGCTGACCGAGGCACCGCGTCAGCATCCGTCGTTCGGGGTTGGGGCGGTAATCCAGCGTCCGTACTCGCGCGGATCGGTGACGCTGCGCTCGGCCGATCCGTCGGAGCAGCCGCAACTCGACATGAACTACGCCTCGCATCCCGAGGACCTGCGCCGGCTGATGGACGGCGCGCGGTTGTGCTGGGAGATCATGCACTCCGACGCGATCACGCCGTTCGTCGAGCGCGTGATCGCGCCCCGGGCCTCGGTGATGGAGTCGGATAATGCGCTGGCCGACTACATCCGTCGAACGACTTCGACGACCTGGCACATTTGCGGAACGGCGAAGATGGGTCCGGCAACCGACCCGCTGGCTGTGACCGATCAGCGGGGTCGGGTCCACCAGGTCGAGAACCTGAGGGTCGCGGACGCGTCGATCATGCCGGACATCGTCAGTTGCAATACGAACCTGACGTCGATCATGATCGGCGAACGGGTGGCGGAGTCGATGCTCGGCGACTAGGGAACGCCAGACTTCTGGGGCCTCGCCGAGGCCATGGAGCGAGCTGCCAGTCCGAACTCGGTGGCCCCGTTGGTTGATTCATCGAAGCTGGACAGGTTGATCTCGGGAACTCCTGGTGGCGTGTCGAGGGAGGTCGCCTGGACCTGGCGTTGGCGGCGGGGCACGAGGAACCAGCCGACGACTCCGGCGATGACGGCGAAGGTGATGCCGAAGAGGAAGGTGCGCTTGATCGCCTGGACGAACGAGTCGGTCAGCGTGCTTTGCACCTCTCCTACGACGCCGGGATCGAGGCCGGGCAGCAGGTGATAGGCCGCGCCAATCCCCGACGCCATGACATCCACTTCGGCGGTCGAGAGTGGCAAATCACTCAGGCCGTCTCGGACTCCGGAGGCGTACATGACTGCGGCGAAGCTGCCGAGGATGGCGATCGCCATCGTGCCGCCCAGCTCCTGGCCGGTGGTGGTCACGGCCGAGGCCTTGCCCGCCATGTCGACCGGAACGGCGGCCATCGAGGTATCGGTCGTCGCCGGCATGTGCAGTGACCCGCCGATGCCCAACCAGGCCAGCGCTAGGCCGATGATCCAGTAGGGCGTATCGACCGCCAGGACCAGGCCCAGGAGGAGCAGACAACCGCCTCCGTGCATGGTCGGCGCCCAGAAGAGCAGGAAGCGGGGTCCGATCTTGGGCAGGATGAAGCCTGCGATCGGCGCGCAGATGATCATCACGAGCGCCAGCGGCATCACCCGGAGCCCGCTTTCGGCAGCCGATACGCCCTGCACGAGCTGGAAGAACTGGGGCAGATAGAAGAGCAGCCCCATTAGCGCGAACATGATGAAGAACATGCCAACCATGGCGCCGACGAAGTCTCGTTGTTTGAAGAAGCCCAACGGCAACAGCGGCTGCTTGGCCCGCCGCTCAATCAGGATGAACACTGTGAGCGCGATCACAGCAGTGGTGATCGTGCCGACAATGACCGGATCGCCCCAGCCGCGCGGAATGCCCTCAATGATCGAAAAGACCAGCGCGACCATGCCGATGGTGCCCGTCACCGCGCCGGGCACGTCGAGTTTCGTGTGCTGCAGCGACCTGGTCGCCGGGACCAGGGTGAGTCCAACCAGCGACAACGCGGCAACCGGCGCCGGCACCCAGAAGACGGCCGACCAGCTGATTTGATCAACCAGTGTGCCGCCGAGGAACGGACCGAGGGCCATGCCGATGCCCATCGACCCCATGTAGATGCCGAACGCCTTGCTGCGATCCTTGCGCGGGAACACGGCTGTGAGCGTGGACAGGCCCTGAGGCAGGACCATCGCGCCACCGACGCCCTGCAACCCTCGGCCGACGATGAGCATTTCCGCGGTGGTCGAGAAGGCGACGCCGATCGAAGCTGCGGTGAAGACGACAAGCCCAAGCATCAGCATCCGGCGACGGCCGAAGCGGTCGCCGAGCGCGCCGGAGAGCAGCAGCAGACCGCCGAAGAAGACCAGGTAGGCGTCCACCACCCAGAGCGACTGCGACTCGGTCATTTCGAAGTGGCGCTTCAGGGTCGGCAGCGCCGTGTTGACGATCGTCGCATCAAGCATGACGATCGCCTGCGCGCCAGCCAGGACGAACAGGGTCAACCAGCGCCGTCGCGGACTGACGTCGACCGATGCGACATGACCGTCGGCAGTGGGATTCACGACGATCTCCGCCCAGGCAGTGAGGTCGTTGGACTGACACTCATCGCGGACAGCGTAATCAAGCCGAATCGAATTTCGGCGCTATGGAGGGCCCGTCTTCTGTGGGCGTTGGAGCGCCATTGATCTGGCCTGTGGCGCGACTTCCCGTCGCCCCACTGTTGGAGCCGGGGCCAGGCCATTTGCAGACAACCCGTTCGCGCTCGCGCCGTTCGTCGACATTGCTGCAGGCGCAGACGGCTGCTCGACCGGCTGGCCGCCCTCCCACTGCGCTTGCGTCTGGCGCTGGCGCTTGGGCACCAGGATCCAGCCGACGATGCCTGAGATGAGGGCGAAGATGACGCCGAAACGCATTGTGTCGGTGATTGCATCGACGAACGACTCGCGCAGCACCAACTGGGTCGGCATGAGCAGCGACTGGTCGAGCGTCGGCAGGACCTGCTGCGCGGCCCCGATACCCGTGGCCAGGATCTCGACCGACTCGTCGGCCAGGCCCAGCGGCCCCAGCCCGGCGCTGACACCCGAGGAGTACACGGCCGCGGCGAACGAACCAAGGATGGCGATCGCCAGCGTGCCGCCGAGTTGGCGTCCGGCGTTGTTGACCGCCGACGCCTTCCCGGCAAGGTCAACGGGCACCGACGCCATCGCCGTGTCGGTCGTAGCGGGCATATGCATCGCGCCGCCCATGCCGAGGAAGGCCATCGTCAGACCGATCATCCAGTAGGGCGTGTCGATGTCGAGGATGAAGCTGAATATCAACAGCGCTCCGGCCCCGTGAACCGCGGGGGCCCAGAAGAGCATCAGGCGCGGTCCGATTTTCGGCAACAGCTTGGCAGCGACCGGCGCGAAGAACATCATCGCGAGGGCCAGCGGCATCAGCCGCGCTCCGCTCTCGGAGGCCGACATGCCCTGGACCAGCTGGAAGAACTGGGGCAGATAGAACATGACGCCCATCAGGGCGAACATGATGAAGAACATTCCGACCATCGAGCCGGTGAAGTCCCGCTGCTTGAAGAAGGCCATGGGCAGCAAGGGCTGGTCGGTTCGGCGCTCGATGACAATGAACATCAGAGCCGAGACGATGGCGACGGCGAACGAGCCGACGATCAGCGGGTCGGTCCAGCCCTTCTGGATACCCTCGATGATCGCAAAGACGATCGCGACCATCGCGATCGTTCCGGTGATCGCTCCCGGCACATCCAGCTTGGTGTGCAACTGCGATCGAGACTCGGGGACCGCGGCCATACCGAACATGCACAGCGCCGCGATCGGAGCCGGTACCCAGAAGACCCCGGCCCAGCCGATCAGATCGACCAGCACGCCGCCGACCAGCGGGCCGAAGGCCATGCCGAAGCCCATCGCCCCCGCCCAGATTCCGATCGCGCGGCCACGTTCCTCGCGCGGAAAGACGGCGGTCAAAATCGACAGCGTTTGCGGGATGACCAGCGCGCCGCCCAGTCCCTGCAGGCCGCGTCCGACGATCATGAAGTTGGCATCGGGCGAGAAGGCGATGGCAATGGAAGCGACGACGAAGATCCCCATGCCGACGATCAGGATCTTGCGGCGTCCGAACCGGTCACCCAACGCGCCAGCCAACAGGAGCAGTCCGCCGAAGATCACCATGTAGGCGTCGACGACCCAGAGCGACTGGGCCTCCGACATCTCAAAGGCCCGCTTGATCGCGGGCATCGCCGTGTTGATGATCGTCGCATCGAGCTGGACCAGCATCTGGCTGCCCGCCAGGACGAGCAGGATTATCCAGCGCCGGCGGGACGTTGAGCTCGCCGAGGGTGCAGCGGAGGCTTGAGTGGTCATGCCATGCGCCAGCGCGGCTGTACGAGATCGTCAGCCGTGCGTTCAAACACCACTCGCACGCGCGAGCCGATCTCCATCGTGCCCCCGAGCGGCGCGTCGACGACGGCGCCCATCAGTTTGATCTCGGGCATGTCGTCCAGTTCAACCAGGGCGACCACATAGGGACCGAATTCGCGCAAAGCGGGATGGGCAGGATGGACCACCTCGACCCAGGACCAGACGGTTCCGGTCCCGGCCGATTCTTCCCATTCCATGTCGAAGGAGTAGCAGGCGTGGCAGTTGAGTTCCGGCGGAAACTGCCTGACGTCGCAGTCAGCACAGCCCTGGACCACCAGACGGCCCTCAGCGGCGGCGGCAAAGTAACCACCGTTGATCGGGTCTTCGGGATCCGGTGTCGTCATCCCCTCGGGAAAGAACGGAGCGTCGAGAAATTCTGCTCGATCCGGGCCACTAGTCATATCGCGAGAGTAACGGGTATCCGAGCTTGTAGCCTGATCCGGCATGCGTCGACTGTTAGCGGTAGTCCTCCTTCCTGTCCTGATCTGGCTCGGAATCGCCTCCCAAACATCGGCGGAGGCGCCCCTGTGCACGCTCTCTCCGGACTTCGAGCGACAGGTGATGGCCAACGACGCAATAGTCGGCGCGGCGGTGTATGACCTGCGGACCGGCAGCATCTGGAGCGGCGGCCACACCGGACCGTTTGCGCTCCACAGCGTGATCAAACCGCCGATCGCCTGGGCAGTCCTCAGCGACGCCTATGAAGCAGGCCGCCCGCTGACCAAAGTGCACCGCGACTCGCTCTTCTACATGGTCGCCCTTTCATTCAATCCCGATGTTTCGACTCTGCTTTCGATGATCGGCGGTCTGCAGGGGTTGAATGACTTCTACCAGCGCTGGGGCGTACCCGAGTTGATTGAGCTC
>VXTH01000144.1:5171-10965 GCA_009837565.1 Chloroflexota bacterium
AGCGCAGCCAGTCCACCTGGCGCGCCTCTTCGCGGCGCTGGCCATGTCGGAGACCGTCCCCGCTCTGGCCCGTGAACATGGATTCGATCTCCTCAGAGCCGTTGTCGACGGCCATCGCTGGGGTGCGACGATCCCCGAGCAGTCGCTTCCCGGCTGGGAGTCATTGATCAAAACCGGCAACTTCACCCTGCCCGAATCGGCAGGCGGAGACCCGGTTGCCAAGATCGACCCGCATGACTACCTGGACCAGCACACGTTGCTCAGCGATCTGTACGACGTGCCGACGGAGGCTCGGGACGATGAAGGCGACACACCGCTCAAGCAACTGGCCAGCAGAGACCGCGTGCTGGTCAGAATGAACAGCGCCGCGATCTGGCTGGCCGCGCCGTCGCAGGGGAGTCAACCGCGTTACGTCGTCGCCATCATGCAGGAGAGCTTCTACACCTGGGTCGGTTCGCGTAAGCTCCAGGACTTCATCGGCGCCATTCTGGCCGATGCAATCGTGCTCCGTGAGGCAGGTCAGTGGTCGGACCCTCCAAGCCACTGCATCAAGCGGGCGCTGTCCTGAGCCGAGTCGGCTCCCAGTCTCAGTTTCGGAAAATGGCCGAGGAGATTGGGGCGGACGCGGGTCCGGCGGCGACGAGGCAGGTGTGAGCGCCCTCGACGGGATTGGATGAATCGCCCCGCAGCTGGCGGACCGCTTCGACTGCGAGATTGAAACCGTGCGTGTAGGCCTCGGAGAGGTTCCCTCCAGAAGTGTTGATCGGGAAGGCTCCGGCGTTCGGAGCGCCGGGGTCTGCGACCTGTTTGGTCTCCAGCCGGCCGCCCTCGCAGAACGGACCGCCTTCGCCGACCTCACAAAGTTTGTGATCTTCGAACGAGGTCAACACCTGTCCGGTGAAGTTCTCGTAGAACTGTCCGCAGTCAATGTCCTCGGGGCCCATGCCGGCGGCGGAGTACAGGCGGTCGACCATTGTGGTGTAGTTGGAGCTCATGAACTCGTCGTGCCAGAAGCCGTCGACGACGTTGCCCTGGCGGTGGCCGGAGCCCTGCACCGAGGCGGCGAGGTAGACCGGATTGTCGGTGAAGTCGCGGGCGATCTCGGCGGTGGTGAGGATCATCGCCGCCGCGCCATCGGTTTCGAGGCAGCAGTCGTAGAGGCGGTAGGGGTCGGCGATCATGCGCGAATTCTGGTGATCTTCGAGGGTGATCGGGCGTCCGTTCATGACGGCTCGGGGATTGTTCTGGGCGTGCTTGTTGGCTGCGACGGCGATCTGACCGAGCTGTGCTGAGGTGGTCCCGTATTCATACATGTGGCGTTGCATCTTCATCGCCAGGAACTGGGCCGGCGACATCAGGCCCTGGGGGACATTGAAGGCGTACTGTCCGCGCAGGCGTCCGCCTCGGCGGGATAGGCCGAAGCGGCCAAACTCACCCTGTGCGAGGGCCCGATACACGACAACGAAGTTCGCATAGCCGGCGGTGATTCCCGCTGCGGCATTGCCAATCGCGGCGCAGACGCCGCCGCCACCGCCTCCGTAAACCATCGAGGCGAATGCGTAGTGCGGCAGATCAAGTGCAGTCGAGAGGCGATGGGGGTCGTTGCGGGCGGCGGAGTAGGAGGAGAAGCCGTCGAGCATGCGCGGTTCGAGTCCGGCATCGGCGCAAGCGGCGAGGATGGCTTCGAGGGCGAGGCGGAACTCGGGGCGTCCGATGCGGCCGTGCTTGGTGTACTCGGTCTCGCCGACGCCGATCACGGCGACCCTGTCGCGGATGTTGCGGTCGTACTCGTACGCCATGGTTGCCCTCACCCCAACCCTCTCCCAGAGGGAGAAGGGGTAAACCTCTCGCATAGCTGGAGGTTACGAGACTGCGAGCTATCCTGTGGCCGCTGCGAACCCTTGAAGGAGTGACCGATGACTGACTTTGCCAATCTTCCCTCCGCCGATCCTGCTTCCCTCGGTATCGATGCCGATCGTCTGGCTCGCACGGATGCCCGCGTGGCTCAGGCCGTCGAAAACGGTGAGGTGCCCGGCGTGACGACGGTGCTAATCCGGCATGGACATGTCGCGCACGTGTCGTCGCACGGTTACCTCGATGCGGAGCGCAAGAATCCGCTGCCGATTGACGCGCTGTTCAGGATGTACTCGCAGACCAAGCCGGTGACCGCGGCGCTGACGATGCAGCTGCAGGAAGAGGGCATCTTCTACGTCGACGAGCCGATCACCAAGTGGCTTCCCGAGTTCGCCAATCGCCAGGTACTGGCCCCGTTCGATCCGCCGAACAAGGTCCGCGGCGAGGGGTTGCTAATGGGCCAGACGGTGCCGATGACGCGGCAGATCACGATCCGCGACCTGCTGACGATGACGTCGGGGTTGCCGTCGTTCGGCAACATTCCTTCGGCGATGTTCCCGTTGTTGGAACCGGCCTGGAGTGGTACGGAGTTCGGGATCACGAATCCCGGTGTCGTCGACACGTCAGTATCGGCGGAGCAGCGCGTGTTGCAAATGGCGCAGCTTCCCAACGCGCGTCAGCCGGGCGCGGCCTGGGAGTATGCGGCCGACTTCGACGTGCTGACGTTGCTGCTCGAACGCGCGACCGGGCAGAATCTGGACGAGCTGTTCCAGGAGCGGATCTTTGGTCCGCTCGGAGTCGAGGGCTGCGGGTTCTACTGCCCGCCCGGAGACGCCGATCGGTTGGTCACCAACCATCACTGGTCCGAAGACGGATCGCTCAATCCCGTCGAGCGGCCGGAGGATTCGCACAAGGTGCGGGAGTCGCTGGGCCAGCAGATTTCCGGGAACGGACTGTACGGCGGCGTGCTGATGACGCCGGCGGCGTACACGAGATTCGCGGCGATGCTGCTCAACGGCGGCGAGTTGGACGGCGCGCGCGTGCTGGGTCGCAAGACGATCGAGCTGATGACCGCGAACCATCTGGGCGCGATCTGCGGAACAGAGATCGATTTGACCGGTCCGGGATTCGGGTTCGGATTCGGCTACGCGGTGCGCGACCGGATTGCGGGGACTGCGTATCCGGGCAGCGTCGGCACCTATGGATGGGGCGGCGCGGCAGGCACGTGGTTCTTCGTCGACCCGGCCGAGAACCTGGCCGGGCTGTTCTTCACGCACGTGTTCATGTACCAGTTCAACCCAGTCGCCTACCTAGAGACCGATTTCGAGAAGGGCGTCTACGAAGCGCTGATCTAGGATTCGTCGCGCTTTGGCAGTGAACACCAGAGCGCCAGCGCCAGGAATGGCAGGATGATGACCTGTCCGTAGGCGCCGGGCGGTGGCCTGTCGATCTTGAGCGGCTTGGAACGCCCAATCAGGATGCGTCCGATGTTGTCGAGCAGGTTGATCAGCAGGATCAGGGGGATCAGTCCTCGATAGCGGAACAGCGCGAGCCAGGCGAGTCCGGCGAGGAGCAGTTGCTCGAGTCCCCACTGAGCGAAGATGGCGACGATGTTCTGTCCGCCCTCGACGTCGAGGTCGATGCCGGCGATGGAGTTCGCCCCGCCGTCCTCGCGGAACACGTGCACGAAGCTGCGGAAGGTGATGACGAGGGAGAGGAAGAGGTAGAACTTCGTGACCCAGGGGTCGCCGCGATAGGTATGCACTTCGGTTGGCAGGAGTCCGCTGAGGCGTCGCACCTGACTACTCCTCCATGTCATCGCGCAACGATGTGGGGATGTTGCGGGAGGTGTGCAGGACTCGCAGGAAGTCGATTCGGTCCCCTCGTTCGGCATGGAAGAAGAGGTAGGGAAAGCCCCTAACGGGCCATGAGCGAACATCGCGCACGCCGACTGTGGGGGCGAAGCGGGGCGATCCGCTGGCGGGAAACCGGCCGATGTGGTCAAACTCGGCTCTCAAGGCGCTGCTGTACGACCTCGCGACATCGAAGGATGCTTCGGCGGTGTAGAAGTCAATGATGGATACGAGATCTCGCCGAGCACGTTCACTCAGGACGAGCGGCTTACGTGCCACTGTTGCTCCGCCCGGTCGATGCGCGCGAGGATCTCGTCGAAGAACGCGTCATCGGCGACAACCGCCGATGGCGAGTTGACGCCCTCCATGATCAGATCACGCAGGTGCTGGCGATCTCGTTCGAGTTGCACCAAGTTGCGGATGTAGTCGCTACACGATTCCAAGCCGCGTTCGGCGACCTGCCGGTCGACAAACGACCTGAGTTCATCGGAGAGAGCGACATTCAGGGTGGGCATGTCGCCATGCTACTCCAAATCCCCGATGGTTCGGGTTGGGAACATCTAGGCGGGTTGCGCCTTGAGGTCTGTTTATCGAGGTCGATGTCGACGACTGAGGCGGCGCCTCTGTTCTCCTGGAAGACATAGACGAGGCTGCGGAAAGTGATCACGAGGGAGAGGAACACATAGAACCTGTTGACCCAGGGGTGCCACGGTAGGTGTGGATGTCAACCGGCAGGATGGCGCGGAGTTGACCCATGTGTCATGACCTTCCTGCCATTCGGGTGTGTCTCACAAGAGAGGGATCCACTGCTGGCCGTGGGATGCAATCGGTACTCTCTCCTCAGATCGACGCTGACTTCGGGAACAGGGGCGGCCATGCAGGAATTTGCGGGTAAGACGGCGGTGGTAACAGGCGCTGCCTCGGGAATGGGGCTTTCCATGTCGCGCCGCTTCGCGGCCGAGAGCATGAACGTGGTCCTGGCTGACATCGAAGAGTCCGCACTTCAAGCGCAAGTTGCTCAGCTCATGAGCGAAGGAAGCGCCGTGCTCGGGGTGACGACAGACACCATGCAACGCGCCTCAGTGGAGGAGCTTCGCGATCGCGCGATCGACCGCTTTGGGAACATTCACCTCCTGTGCAATAACGCCGGGGTGACCGGCCTGGACGATGCGGTTGGCGTGATCGGCGGCGTGAACCTGACCTGGGACGTTCCCCTGAACACGTGGGAGTGGGTGATGGGGGTCAACTTCTGGGGAGTCCTGTACGGGATTCAGGCGTTCGTGCCGCACATGCTGGCGCACCAGGAGGAAGGACACGTGGCCAACACCGCTTCGCTGGCGGGCCTGCTGCCGGGCGGAAGCGCCTACAGCGTGTCGAAGCATGCGGTGCTAGCGCTCACCGAGGGGCTGTATCAGCAGTTCGAGCACATCGGGGCCAACCTGAGCGCGTCGGCGCTGTGCCCGGGTGTGGTACGGACCAATCTGCATCGAGCCGAGCGCAATCGACCGAGGGATCTGGGGGAGAGGTTGATGGACGTTCCAAAAGAGATGGCCGAGAGCATCGAAGGGTTCATGGCGACGGCGATGGATCCGGAGGACATTGCGGACCAAGTCGTGGAGGCGATCATCGAGCGGCGATGTTACATCTTGCCGCATGTCGAAGAGGACGACTCAATCCGCGGGCGGACGGAGTATGTGCTTGCAAGGGGAGCTCCGTTTCCGATCCCGCTTTAGTCACCAATCGTCCGAGTGGGGAAGTCTCGCGCCGGGTGTGCTTTGAGGACGTCTTCGTCGAGGTCGATGCCGAGGCCGGGGGCTGTGGGGATTTGGATGTGGCTGTCCTCGACCTCGAAGGCGGGGGTGGCGGCCTGTTGGCCCCAGGGTTCGAAGTTGACGAAGTACTCGGTGATGATGAAGTTGGGCATGGTGGCGGCGGCGTTGAGGGTTGCGGCGAGCGCCATCGTCGTTGAGTTGTAGTTGTGCGGGGCGACAGCGACGAAATAGATCTCGGCCATCGCGGCAATTTCGGTCAGCTCCTTGATTCCGCCGACGTTGGCGACATCGGGGTTGATGATGTCGGCGGCGCGC
>VXTH01000320.1:0-9404 GCA_009837565.1 Chloroflexota bacterium
CGCCGATGACGCGGCAACCGAACGCAGCGCATAGCCTCGCGGCCTCGGCTCCGATGCCGCCCACGCCGTTGATCAAGACGGTCGCTTCGGTCAGGTCGACGTAGCCGCGCTTGCGGGCTCGGTTGTCCCAGCGACCCTGCGCCTGCGCTTCCGCGTAGTAGGGCAGCCCACGCGAGAGGGCGAGCATGTACATCAGAATGTGGTGCGCGATGTGGTCGGAGTAGATTCCGCGCGGATTACTGACAACGACCGCATGCTCGGCGAGGTCGGAGTAGTACCAACCAACCGGCGGTCCGGCAAAGGGGTTCTGCAGCAGTTGCAGACGTTCGACATTGGGCAGCACTTCCGGTGGGACCCAGCCGTATGCGCCGTCGGCGTCGGTCAGCTCCTGCGGCGCGTCGGTCTCGTCCTCGACGATGACGACGTCGAGATTTGGGAGTTCCTCCCGCATCTTCGCCGCCCACTCGCGGATGTCGTCGTCGATTGGCGGCAGCATCACGTACTTGGGCATGTCCACTCCTCAACCAACTCGCAAATGCCTAGCCGACCACGCCGGCCGCGACCAACTCGGCAATCTCCTCCTGGCTCTTGCCGAGCAATCCGCTGAGGACTTCCTCGTTGTGTTCGCCCAGCATCGGCGATCGTTCCAGCACACGTCGTTCCAGGTGCGCGAACTCCCACGGCGCGCCGTCGATCCAGATGCCGAAGCCGGGATGCGACGGCTGCTCGACGCGCTGGTAGTGATCGCGGAAGTGTTCGTCGACATCCATCATGTCGCGCAGGTCTTCGACGGCGTTCGCGGCGATTCCGGCAGCCTGC
Organism: Chloroflexota bacterium; assembly: GCA_009837565.1. Lineage (GTDB taxonomy): Bacteria > Chloroflexota > Dehalococcoidia > Bin125 > Bin125 > Bin125. Next base: position 820 of record VXTH01000320.1, read on the forward strand.
ATCTGTTTGGCAGCGTCCCACTTGGTGAGTGGTGCGGACCACTTGCCGATTGCCGATTCAATTTCATCCTCAATGGCCTTGCGACCAGCCAGAGTTTGTAGGTCAACTCGATCGGCCCAATCGATACAGCCGATCAGCCGCGCGAATGCCGGCCACTGATCATCTGATTCGAGCGCGAGCGCGACCCATTGGTCGCCGCCCTGTGAGGGAAACACCCCATGTGGGCACATGTTGGCGTCGCGATTGCCGGGACGCGGCAGATCCCGGCCCAGTCGATCAAACTGCATCCATTGCGCGCCGAGCAGGGCCACCGTTGCGCTGAGCTGACTCAGCTCTATCTCGCGGCCCTCGCCAGTTTCTTCTCTCGCTCGCAGTGCTGACAGGATTGCCGTCACGCCAACGTGCGGCGAGGTGAAATCGGGATAAGCGACGCCCATCCCTCGCGGCGGCTGATGCTCGTATCCCATCAGGAAGTTCATTCCGGCCGCCGCCTTGAGCAGGTTGCCCAGGGTGCGCAGAGGTCGCCAGGGACTGTCGCCGCCGACGCCAGGCAGATGGACCAGGATCAGGCCGGGATTGATCTGTCGCAGCTCCTCCCAGGGGAAGCCCATCCGAGCCAGCGATCCGGCCGAATAGTTGTTGACCAACACGTCGCAGTGCGCGACCAGCTCTCTGAGCAACTCCTTGCCCTGCTCGTTGGCCAGATCGATCGTGACCGACTTCTTGTCGGTGTTGACCTCGTTGAACAGGTCGGGCAAGTCGAAATGGAATTCACCCTTGATCGGCTGCACCCGGACCGGATCCATTCGGTCGCCGCTGGATTCGACCTTGATCACGTCCGCGCCAAAGTTGGCCATCAGCCGCGTAGTCAGCGGACCGGCCGCAACCCAGGTCAGGTCGAGCACACGGATCCCGGTCAGGGGCATGTCGGGGAAGGAGGCCTGCCCCTCTGTGCCTACGTCATGTCCCCCTGTAAGGGGCGGGAGCGGAGCATCGTTATGTTCACCCAACGACGGAGCGGGACGCATCTCCAGCGGCGACTGCACCGGATCGAGCGGACTGCGAGAGTAGCTCAGCTCCTTGCCGACATTCGGCGTATCGATGTGAGTGAACTGGCCGGATGTCGGGTAGTGTTCCGTCTCCTCGAACTCGCTAAAGCTCAGCGTAAGCATGGCCGGTGTCCCGCACGCCCAGAGCCGTTCCAGCAGTTTCTGACGCGGCCAGACCGCCGCCAAGTCCCTGGCCAGATCCTGGAGCGGATTCTCGAGGTACTGCCACGCTGCTCGATCACCGCGATGGATGACTTCCCAGTTCTCAGGGTCTAGATGATGCTCGACGCCCGCCTCTTCCAGCATCGCGATGAACTCGGGCAGCTTGTTCGGCGAAATGTTGCAACCCATCCAGCGGCCGTCGGCGCACTGGATGACCTGCGATAGCGCTGGTCGATACGGCGCTTCCTCGCGCCAGCGCCAGATGTTCGGATTCGACGTTTGCACGACCTGGAACGAAGTCGCCTCCTGCATCGAGATATCAATCTGGCAGCCCGGCTGTCCGGGAGTGCGGTCGCGTCCATGCAGCGCGGTCATCGCGGATGACGCGACCGTCAGTCCGGTCATCGTGTGACCCGGGAAGGCCGCGCCGTGCACCGGCGGATCCTTGCGCTCCCCGCTGACCTGCAACAACCCACCGGCCGCGGTCGCGGTCAGGTCGGTGGCCCGCCAGCCCGACTTTGGCCCTCGTTGTCCATAAGGCGTCGCCGACACCACGATCAAGTGTGGATTGGCCGCGCGAATCTCAGCGACCGGAAACTCGCCCGGCTGATTCGTCTCGATCAGGATGTCTGCGGACTCGACCAACGAGCCCAGTCGAGCCAGGCCGTCGTCGGATCGCCAATCGAGCACGATCGAGCGCTTGTTGACGTTGAAGTACAGATGTTGATAGCTGCCGTCCGGGGACGGCTCGTCATCGACGAATGGCGCAAGATGACGGATGGGATTCCCGTCCGGCGGTTCAACCATCGTCACTTCCGCGCCCAGGTCGGCGAGCATCCGGCTACCGAGCGCCGCCCGATGGTCCGAGAGGTCCAGAACTCGGACTCCATGCAGCGGGAGTGTCACGAGCAGCGCCTTTCCGCGTTGTAGATCCCAGGGTCTGCGGTGGGCTTTGCCATACTAGCGATTGCTCTGGTCTGGTCGCGGAAGGAGATTGCCATGGAAGCGCTTGAAGGAATCCGGGTCGTTGAGTTGTCAATTGCCGTGCAGGGACCAGCTGCTGGCGGCTACCTCTCCGACATGGGCGCCGACGTGATCAAGGTAGAACCGCCGATGGGCGACGCCAACCGCTGGTACCGCGGCAACCACAACGAGTTACCTCTGGAGTCGGTCGGCACGCAGTTCATCGGCGCGTCGCACGGCAAGCGATCGGTCTGCGTTGACATCCATACAGAGATCGGGCTGGAACTGGTCGACAAACTGGTCGACAGCGCAGACGTCTTCCTCAGCAACTACCGAGAGCCGGCTCTGGAACGGATCGGGATGGGCTACGAGCGGCTCTCAGCGCGCAATCCCGGCTTGGTCTACGCCACAGCCAACGGCTTCGGCCCCGACGGACCCGCGCGCGAGAACCGGATGAGCGATCAGTACTCGCAGGCCCGCAGCGGGATCTCAGGCGTGACCGGCACGCCGGACGACCCACAGCTCATCCCGGGCGCGATCATCGCCGATACCGGCGGCGCAATGGCGCTGGCGATGGGCATCCTCACGGCGCTGGTCGCGCGTCAACGCGACGGGCTGGGCCAGAAGGTTCAGACATCCTCCTACGGCGCAATGATCTGGATGCAGGCCTGGGAGATCAACCACACCTCGGCGACCGGACACCTGCCCACGCGCGACGGCGCATTTCACCCTATCGTTTCCGCGCTGAGCGGTATCTACGAAGCCGCCGACGGCGTCGCCTTCTGCCTTGGCATCCGCGAAGACGAAACCTGGCGTGAGTTCTGCGAGTTCGGAGGCAATCCGGCACTGGCCGATGATCCGCGCTGGAATCAGCGCGAGGGTCGCGATCCGTTCCGCGCTCAGACGGCAATGGACCGGATCAGCGACGTGCGCCCCTTCGTGGCCGAGATGATGAAGACCCACACCAGCGACGAGTGGCAAGACTTCTTCGACATCCACCCCGACGGCGCGATGGCTCAGCGAGTCCTCAACTACGAAGAAGTCCTGGACGATGAGCAGGCGCTTGTCAACGGCTACATCGTCGACAAGGACATTCCCGACGTCGGCCAACGCCGAGTCGCCGGCATCCCAACACGCCTGAGCCGAACCCCGGGCACGGCCAAGAACATGTTCTCCGACCTCGGCGAGCACACGTCAGAACTGATGCAAGAACTCGGATACGACGAGGACGCAATCGCGGAGGTGGAGTCACACAAGGCGCCGCCGTTCTGACCTCGTTAAGGCAGATACGGAATCCGCGCCGTCGGGCCGAGACTCTGCTGAATGTAGGATTGCGCGTCGCGGACGAATTCGACCATCAGCGGCCTGGTATCTCGCGGATCGATCATGTCCTCGATCCCGAAAGCATGCGCCGTCCGCAGCGGTGACCGAATCTCGTTCAGCCGCGCCTCAATCTCCAGGCGCTTCGCCTCGGGATCGTTGGCCTCCCGGATTTCGCGGCGGTAGGCGGCGGTCACGCCGCCCTCGATGTGCATCGAGCCCCAGTGCGCCGACGGCCAGGCGTAGCGCCTGTATAGCGCGTTCCCGCGGCGGTACTGCAGACCCCCCGCCACGCCGTAGGCCTGCCGGGTGATGAAGACGAGGTAGGGCATCTGCGACAGCCGGCTGGTGAGCATCAATCGGGCTCCGGTGCGAATGATTCCTGAGTTCTCGTCGGCCGGTCCGACCGAGAAGCCAGGCTCGTCGCAGAAGTAAATCAGCGGCAGGTGGAAGGTGTCGCAGAGCGAGATCATACGCATGATCTTCTCCGAGGTCGCCTTGTTCGGTGAACCGCCGTTCTCGCGCGGGTTGTTGATCATCACTCCAACCGGATAGCCGTCGACGCGGGCCAGTCCGGTGATCCGCGACTTGCCCCAGTGCGGCTGGATCTCGAAGAACGAATTTTTGTCCAGTACCCAGTCGAGGATCCGGCGCGCGTTGTAGATGCGACGGATGTTGCGCGGGATGATCGAAACCAGCTTCTCCTCGCGCCGCTCCGGATCGTCGGTCGGTTCGACACGCGGCGGCATCTCCCAGACATTCTGCGGCAGGTAGCTGAGAAATCTGCGTGCCTGTTGCATCGCATCTTCCTCGGTTTCGGCGAGATTCTGCACGACCCCGTTGCCATAGACGTGGACATCCTCGCCGCCCAACTCCTCCTTGGAGATCTCCAGCCCGCGGCTGGCCTTGACCACCGGCGGTCCGCCGACGAAGAGTTGACTGGTGCCCTTGACCATCACATTGAAGTGTCCGTCGGCCGCAATCACCGCCGGCGCGCCCGCGACCGAGCCGAGCACGACGTTGACAACCGGCATGTACCAGAGCAGATCGTCGACGCCGGTACCGCCGCCGACCTCGGGACCAACGACGTACGTGCGCCCGAGCTGCTCGAAGTGCTTGACGCTGCCGCCGGTGGCGTCGAGCAGGCGGACATACGGGATCCGATTCATGTACGCGTGTCGCTGAGCCCAGCCGCCCTTGGTCCCGATCATGCCGTCGGCCGAGCCGCCGCGGATGGTGAAATCGTCGCCCTGCACGGCGACCTTGCGTCCGTTGATCCTGGCCACGCCGACGACCGAGTTGGCCGGCATCAGGCCGGTCAGCTCGTTACCGTCCCACTGCGGATTGCCGGCCAGCACGCCGGTCTCCTGGAACTCACCCGGATCGATCAGCAACTCGATGCGCTCGCGCACGGTGAGCTTGCCCCGGCCGTGGTGAAAGGCGACGCTGTCCGCTCCGCCCATCTGCCGGGCGAACACCGCGCGCCGTTCCATCTCATCCAGTTCGGACTGCCAGCTCATCGGCGACTCCCTCGCTTCGACCTGCGCCTATCTCTGGATGTTGCGCAACTGCGGGTCCAGGAAATCCCGCAGCCAGTCGCCGAACAGGTTGACCACCAGCGAGACCACGATAATCGCGATACCCGGCACCGTGACCAGCCACCAGGCAGTGACGATCACGCCGCGTCCCTGAGAGATCATGATGCCCCAGGAGATCGAGTCCTGCGGGATCCCGACGCCGAGGAAGCTGAGGCCCGCCTCAGCGATTACGACCGTGGCAACGTTCAGCGTCGCCAGGATCACGATCGAATTGACCAGACTGGGCAGCACGTGGCGAACCATGATCCGCAGGTCGTTGGCGCCGATCGTTCTCGCTGCTAAGACGAACTCCCGCTCTTTCAGGCCCAGCGTCTCGCCCCGAACCAGCCGGGCGAAGGTCGCCCACAACGCGAACACCAGCACAATCACGACGTTGCTCAGGCTCGGCTCCCAGATCGCTCGCAGAAACACCGCGATCAGAATGGCCGGCATCGCCAACTGGAGATCGACGAGCGCCATGATCACACGGCTCGTCCAACCTCCAAACCAACCCGCCAGGATGCCGAGGATCGATCCAATCACCGTCGCCAGCGGGATCACCATGACAATCGCGAGCAGCGAGATCCGGGCCCCGTAGATCAGCCGGCTCAGCGTGTCGCGGCCCAGGTCATCGGTACCGAGGGGATGATCGAGGCTGCCTTCCGCCTCAAAGAAAGGCGGCTGCAGTCTGCCGACCAGGTTGAGCTTGAACGGATCCTCGGGCGCGATATGCGGACCGAAGAGGCCGAGCACAATGAAGAGCAGCAGAATCGACAGCGTCGCCACCAGCGTCTTCGGCGAACGCACACGCCAGTTCCGCCGTCGTCCGGCGAACGGATCCTCAACCTGTTGCGAAGGCGCCTGGGACTCGGCCACGGGTCAGATCGCTCCCGTCCGAATGCGCGGATCGATGAACGTGTAGGACACATCGACGACCAGGTTGATGAACACGATCCAGACCGAGGTGAGCAACACCGAGGCCTGCACGACCGGATAATCAGTGGCAACGATGGACTGGATGATCAACTGGCCCAGCCCCGGCCAGGCGAAGACGGTCTCGACGATGATCGCGCCGGAGAGGATGTTGCCGACCTGTAGCCCGAGCAGAGTGATCACGGCGAGCATTGAGTTGCGCAGCGCGTGCTTGAACAGCACGGCCCGTTCGCTCAGACCCTTGGCCCGCGCGGTGCGGATGTAGTCCTGCTGCAACGTGTCGAGCATCGCCGAACGGGTAAAACGCATCACCGCCGCGGCCGGGAAGGACCCCAGCGTGATCGCGGGCAGAATGATGCTCTGCGGCGACGTGCGGCCTCCTGTCGGGATGAAGTCGATGTACAACGCGACAAAGAGGATCAGCATCAGGCCCAGCCAGAAGTTGGGCACTGCCTGACCGAACAGCGCGCCGATCCTGCTGAAGATGTCGGTCGCGCCGCCGCGACGCACCGCGGCCACGATCCCTAATGGAATGCCGATCGCGAAGGCGACGAACAGGCCCGCAGCTCCCAGCTGGATGGTCGCCACCAGTCGCTCGCCGACCACGTCCGTCGCCGGCCGCGTCGCGCGGAAGGACTGGCCGAACTCAAGCCGCACGATGTCCCAGAGGAATCGTCCGTACTGCTCGATCATCGGGTCGTTGAGCCCGTAGCGCTCCTTGGCCTCTTCGATCTCCTGCTGCGAGGCGTCGATCGGCGCGAGCCGCGAGACCGGGTCGCCGGCGCCGCGGCTCATGAAGAAGACGATCGTGACCACACCGAAGACGACCGCGATCGAGCGGAGGAACCGTCCGACTGCGGTCGCCCCGAGTTCGCTACGCATCGTCGATCAGACTCCTTTGGCCAAGCTCCCCCCGGCGGGGGGGAGCTCGTGATCAGGCGATGGCGATGTTGAACTCCTCTTAGGCCTTCAGCTTCTGCGCGTAGATCGCGTTGAGGCCGGTCGAGGTGTCGTAGTACTCGTTGTAGAGGATCTGCGGCGTCACCGCGTAGAGGTGAGGCAGACCGAACAGCGGCACCTGGAACGCGTTCTCGTACGAGATGACCGCGGCCTCGTAGTAGAGATCGTTGGCCCGCTGCAGATCGAACTCGGCGTTCGCCTCGTCAATCAGGGCCTGGAACGCTTCGAACTCAGGCAGGAAGTCGTCCGTTTCCTGTGCGTGCGAGTAGGGAGAGCCGACCGTCGTGACCAGCCGGTAGGCGAAGGCCGGACCCAGCGGCGCACCGCTGGAGACGCCCGCCTGGTTGAACACGAACGGGTTTGGAACCTCGTTGTTGCGGATCAGCGACAGCGAGTTCCCGAAGTCGGCGTAATCGACCTCGACCTGGAAACCAACGTCGTTGAGCATCTGTTGGACCGCCGGCATCCAGATTCGGTCGGCCGTCCACAGACCTGTCGGTAGCGTGATCGTGAAAGCGAAGCCGATCTGGCCGGCCTCTTCGAGCAGAGCCCGCGCCTTGTCCGGGTCGTAGTTGTACTGACCGGGCAGGTTGCCGATCGGCGGGTCGTAGCCGGCCGGGAACGGCGAGTAGGCGCGTTCTTCGGTGCCGGTCAACAGGTTTTCGATGATGGCGTCGGCGTCGATCGCATAGTTCGCGGCTTGGCGGACCCGCACGTCGCGCCAGGGATTCTCTTCGCCCGTGATCGGATCCAGCGACTGGTTGACCGGCAGCTCCAGCGCCATCACGCGTACATCGGGCAGCGCAATCACCTTGAAGTCGTCGCGATCCTCGAACTGGGCCGCCACGTCTGGACTGATCCGGTATGCGATGTCGACTTCGCCTGCCTCCAGGGCCGCGGCGCGCGCCTGTTCCTCGGGGAAGTATCGACCGGTGATGTACTTGGCCCAGCCAGCCTTCCATTGGAATGGCGCATCGTGATCGAATGCGAAATTCTCAAAGCGCTGGCTGCGGATCTCCTGGTCTGGGATCCATGACATGAACTGGTACGCGCCGCAGCCGATCGGGTTGTTGGCGAAGTGTTCGTCGCCGTTGTCGATGATGTACTGCTTCGGCAACAGACCGAAATTGATTCCACCCGACTGCTCCGGCGCGTCAACGAACGGTGGATCCATCGCGATGCTGACCGTCTGCTCGTCAACGATGCTGATGTCGCCCATCCAACCGGCACGGGCGCGAAGCGAAGACTCAAAGTCCGGGTTGTACTCGGCCCGACCAAGGATCCGCTCCCAATAGAACTGGATCGACTCCGCATTCAGTGGCTCGCCGTTATGGAAGGTGACGCCTTCCTTGACCCTCCAGATGAAGCTGGACAGATCCTCGGCAAACTCCCAGTCGCCGAACCCGCCTTCAGACTGGATCACGCGACCGCTGTTGTAGGCCGCCAGCGCCGCGAAGTGCAGGTTGTTGCTCGCGCCCTGACCGCCGCCGCCGCCGGCGGTGGTGATGTCGAGTGTCGGCGGGAAGGATCCGTAGCCGACGATGATCTCGGCGTCGAGGTCGACTTCTGAGGCCTCGGCCTCTTCCTGCGCTGGCGCGCGGTCCAGGTCTTCCGGGGGGTG
>VXTH01000320.1:9414-10873 GCA_009837565.1 Chloroflexota bacterium
GCTGGGCCTGCTGTTCAGCCTGTTGCTCCTGCTGCTGCATGGCCTGCTGTTGCTGAGCCTGCTGCTCCTGCATGGCCTGCTGCTGCTGTTGCTGCTGCATGGCCTGTTGCTCTTGCTGCTGCTCGGGCTGGGCCTGGGCGACGGTCTGCTGTTGCTGATCGTCGTCGTCATCGCCGCCGCAACCGACCAGCGCCAGACCGGCAGCGCCGACGCCTGCCCTCGCCGATGCGCTGAGCAGCGACCGCCTGCTCAGTTTTGTGCGTCGTAGTTTCGTCCAGTGTCGTGACATAGCTCTCTCTTTCCACTTCCTGGAAACTTTCGCTTCCGCGAAAGATAGTGAATTCCGAATGCCTACTGCGTCCAGGACGCCCCAGGCTCGGTAACCATAGCAACGCGACAGCTCTGCCGTTGCCGCGACCGGCGCTGCAATCTCGCAACCCTGCGGAGGTGAATGGACTCTAACCGGCACTCATTGGATGTTGCGCAACTGGGGATCGAGGTAGTCGCGCAACCAGTCCCCGAGCAGGTTTCCGACCAGGGCGATGATCATGATCGTGATGCCCGGAATCCCGGTCAACCAGAAGCGAATCTTGAGCAGATCGCGACCTTCAGCCACCATCTTGCCCCAGGAAATCGTCTCAGGTCCGGCGCCTGCACCGAGGAACGAGAGCGACGCCTCGGCAATGATCACGATCGACACATTCAAGGTCGCCAGGATGACCACGGAGTTGACCACATTGGGCAGCAAGTGCCTGGTCATCAGGCGGATGTCCGACGCGCCAATCGTCCGCGCGGCGAGCACAAACTCACGCTCACGCAGGCTGAGTACCTCGGCCCGGACCAGCCGTGCATAGGACGCCCAGAGGAAGAGAATCAGGATCACGATGACGTTGCGCAGCGAGGGTCCGAGCATCGCCGCGATCAGCAGCGCAAACAGGAATGCCGGGAAGGCCAACTGGACCTCAACCAGGCGCATCGCAAATGAATCGAACGGCCCCCGGCGCCAACCAGCGATCAGCCCGATCGCCGTACCAAGCACGAGAGATCCGGGAATGATTGTCACGATCACCAGCAGTGACGTCTGACTGCCTTTGATCAGCCGACTCAGAATGTCGCGGCCCAGACCATCGGTGCCGAAGAAGAACTCGGACGTTCCTTCTGCCTGCCAGACCGGATCCTGGAGCCGGTTGACCAGGCTCTGCTTGGTCGGATCGTGCGGAGTAATCCAGTCGGCGAAGATCCCGGCAAAGACGAACAAGCCCATGACCGCCAGATACACGCAAAGCAGCGGCCAGCCTCGTGGCAAGCGTCTCGACCAAACCCGCCAGCGTTGGCTGGTCTGCCCAAACGCATCAGCGAGCGTCGCGCCCGTCTGACCCGCCTGCCCGCTCATGCGTCGCCACCTACGCGGATTCTGGGGGCGAGGAAGTTGTACGAGAGATCGACCAGGATGTTGATC
>VXTH01000251.1:0-7957 GCA_009837565.1 Chloroflexota bacterium
GGCCTCCGATGGATCTGAGCTGCGTACGCTGACCCAGGGCGAGTGGATGATCGACGGCGTGATCGAAGTGGATGAGGATTCCGGCTGGATCTACGTCAACAGCACGCGGGGATCTGCATTGGAGCGGCGGGTCGAGCGGGTCTCCATTCACGACGGTGAGATTGAGACGCTGTCGGAGCCGGGCGGACTGCATGGCGCTTCACTGTCACGCGACGGCAAGTGGCTGGCGATGATGAGTTCGTCGCTGACCGCAGCGCCGACGATCACGTTGGTCGCGACCGACGGATCCGAGCGGCGGATACTGTACGAGTCCGACATTTCGCTCGATTCGATCGAGGTCACCGCTCCTGAGCTGCGCACGTTTTCCGCCGGGGACGGTACGACGCTGTATGGAGCCCTGTATCGGCCAGAGAGCGAGGGGCCGCATCCGCTGCTGCTCGCGGTCTATGGCGGGCCGCATGCTCAGACCGTGCTCGACGCCTGGGGACTGACGGTTGATCTGCGGGCTCAGTACCTGGCGCAGGAGGGGTACCTCGTCCTCAAGCTGGACAATCGGGGGATGGCCGGACGCGGGCTGGCGTTCGAAGCGCATCTGCATCGCCAGATGGGCACGATCGAGGTTGACGACCAGTCGGCTGCCGTGCAACAACTGGCCGACGAGGGTCTGATCGACATCGAGCGAGTGGGCGTCTACGGCTGGTCGTACGGCGGCTACATGACCGTGATGTCGATGCTGCGCCGACCGGACCTGTTCAAGGTGGGCGTGTCGGGCGCACCGGTCTCGGACTGGGACGGGTATGACACCGGCTACACCGAGCGCTACATGGGTACACCGCAGAACAACGCCGAGGGCTATCGCGAGGGATCGCTCCTGACTCATGCGGACAAGCTGGAAGGTCAACTGCTGCTCATTCACGGCGGCGTTGACGAGAACGTTCACTTCCGGCATACGGCAAGATTGATCACGGCGCTGACTGCCGCCGATCGCGACTACGATCTGTTGATGTTCCCCGAGGAACGTCACATGCCGCGAGACCAGGCGGGCCTGGAGTACCAGGAGCGTCGAGTCGCTCGATATTTCGATCGACATTTGAAGTAGAGGACTTGAACGAGGGGTTTGGGGAGAACGATGCCGATTCCCAGTACAGCGGCCGACGCAGCAGCGCTTCTGGGCGTGGGGGTCAGCGCCGATCGGGACACGATCCGCGATCGGTACCGGCGGCTGGCGCGGATCTACCATCCCGACGCCAACCCCGACGACGACGCTGCCGGGACCCGCATGCTGGAGTTGAACGCGGCCATCGACCTGTTGCTGGGGGCGGACACTCCGACGATCGATCTGGGCTTTGAGCCGCAGCCCCGGGAGCGGTCGCTGACTCCGCGCGAGCGTCGCCAGGATGCGCGGATTCGCTCAGCGCTCCAGCATCTGCCGTACGGCCTCTATGTCATTGGCACGGTGACGCCTGAGGGCAAGCCAAATGCGATGGTCGCCGACTGGGTGATGCAGGTGTCGTTCAAGCCGAGGATTCTCTGCGTCTCGTTCGAGCGAGACGCGGCCTCGCTGAAGAATCTGCGTGAAACACGTCAGCTCACCGTCAGTCTGCTTCCGGAGTCGGGCATGGATCTGGCTGCCAAATTCCTGCAGCCAAGCGATCCATCCAAGATCGAAGGCCGATCGGCCGAGTTCGCCGCGCCCGACAAGATGCGGGGCGTGGCCTACGTTCAGCTCGAACACCCGGACCTTGAGGGCGGCGCGCCTGTGCTGGAGGACTCGCTGGCCTGGGTCGCCGCCGAGGCGCAGCAGTTCATCCCGATCGGTGAACACATCCTGGCGCTCTGCCGGGTGTTCGACGGCGACGCGCTGCCGATCGACGAAGGGCCCCTGACCTCGCTCTATACCGGCTGGCACTATGGCGGCTAGGCCGCCGACCGACTCCGTTGTAATCCGGCGGGCCGGACAGCACGCTTATCAGACGACTGCAGCCGACCGGCCTCGTGCTCGGCCTCCTCTGGGCAACGGCCTACGGCCAACCACATCGCCAGAACCACCGATGCGGGTGTTCGGGCGTCGGGTTCGGACATTCGAATCGTTCCGTGAGCCTGCGTTTCGCTGGTTCTTCGTCTCGACGCTGGCCCAGATGTACTCGGCGATCGGGCAGATGTTTGTCCGCACCTTTTTGATCTACGAGCTCACCGAGTCCTATGCGGCCGTGGGGCTGGCAGCACTGGTTGGGGGCGCGGTTCAGCTGGCGCTCGGACCATACGGCGGCGTGCTGGCCGATCGGTTTCCCAAGAAGTCGGTCACCCAGATTTTCCAGTTTGTCGGCTTTCTCAATGCCTTCCTGATCGGCACGCTGGCAGTCCTGGGCATCCTTGAGTACTGGCACCTGTTGATTTCGGCGGTTTCCCAGGGCGTGCTCGTCGCGCTGATGGTTCCGGCGCGGCAGGCGATGGTCTCGGAGATCGTGTCTCAGGAACGGATCATGAACGGCGTCGCCCTCAATACGGCGGCAATGAACATCATGCAGTTCGCCGCTCCGTTAATCGGCGGAGCGTTGCTGGCGACCGCCGGGGCGGGCGTCACCTTCTATGCCATGGCCGGCTGTTATGCCGTGGCGATGCTGACCATGTTGCCGATTCCCAGCGTGGCTGCGCAGGCCGGTCGCGGCGCCGGGGGAGTGCGCGCTGCATTCAAGGACATCAGCGATGGGTTCCGGTACATCGCGAGGCATCGTGTCTTGCGCATGATCCTGTTCCTGTCCTTCTTCGTCTCGATGCTGGGCACGCCGTTCCAGGGCCTGCTGCCCGGATTCGTGCAAGACGCGTTCGACGCCGGCCCAGCCCTCGCTGCGCTGTTCATGACCTTCTCGGCGATCGGCGCGTTCCTGGCGGCGTTGATCATCGCCTCGCTGAGACGGAGCGGACGCGGCAAACTGCTGATCCTGATGGGCGTGCTGCTCGGCGGCGCGACGCTGGGGATTGCGATTTCGCCCTGGTTCTGGCTCAGTTTGCCGATCATGATCGTCATGGGCATTGGCCATTCGGGTCGGATGACGATGGCCTCGGCCCTGATCCAGGAACAGGCCGAGCCCGCCTATCGCGGCCGGACCATGTCGGTGCTGATGATGCAGTTTGCTGTCATGCAGGGCGGCGTCTTCGTGCTCGGCATTGCCGCGGAGCTGGTCGGCATCCGTCTGGCGGTGTTCGCCATCGCGGTTGTCCTGTTGGGCGTTATGGCGCTGTTCGCGACCTTTTCGCCCACGCTGCGACGGTTGCAGTAGGCGTCGATTATCTTGACGCCGACGGCAAGCAGGTCCCGCAGAAGGCGCCAGGAGGCGAGCATGATTACCTATCTCGACCACGTCGGCATCGTTGCGCACTCGTTGGAGGAATCGCTGGCGGTGCTCGTTGACCAGCTCGGTCTTGAGCGAGATACCGGGCGCACGCCGTATCCGAAGGGCGGGTACTTCGCGCCCGAGCGGACGAAGATCTTCTTCGTTAAAGTCAATCTGGGCGAGACGCGGATTGAGATTCTCCTGCCCGAAGACAATGAGAGCGGGATCGGCCGGTTCCTCGAGCGCCGGGGGGCCGGACTGCATCATCTCGGGTATGGCTCCACCGATGTGGTTGGCGACACCAAGCTGTTCATGGAGCGCGGCCTGAGCTACATCGACTTCGGTGGGCCGATTGACGAGATCACCGCGTCATTCTTCCATCCCAAGACAGCCGACGGGATCCTGACGGAGATCGTTCCCGATCGGCGGCCGCAGGCCTGAATCAGACCCTGAGTTCGGCGACACATCCGCACAGCTCGTCATGCCCGCGGCAGCCGCGGGCATGACGGTTGGCGTTGTCGGAACGCGTTGTGCGAGAGTGCAGAGACGGAGGGCGGCAAGCAATTCCGATGACGCTGAGCTTGCGGGGATTCGAAGAGCGGCGGCTGGCGCTGGTGTTGAGCGGTGGCGGCGCGTCCGGAATCGTGCAAGTGCCGTTCCTCGAGGAACTGATCCGCCGCCAGATTCGACCCGACATGATCGTGGGATCTTCAGTCGGCGCCGTCAACGGGGCGTTCCTCGCCTTCCACCCCGACAACATCGAGGGGCTGGCCGATCTCTGGATTGCGCTGCGGGACACGCGGCTGTGGCACCGCAACCTGCTGCGGATCACGAGGAACCTGTTGACCCGTGGCACGTCGGTCTACTCAAATCGGTTCCTGCGAGACCTGTTCAGCCAACATGTGACAATCGACGAAATCGCCGCGGCGGAAATCCCCCTGCATATCGTCACGACCAGCCTCTCCAGCGGCCGCAAGCACGTGATGAACAAGGGGCAACTTCTGGCCTCGGTGATGGCCTCGGTCGCTGTGCCCGGTCTGTTTCCGCCAGTCCGGCTCGACGGCGACTGGTGCGTTGACGGCGGCCTGTCATCGGGCCTCGACCTTGAGACTGCGATCCTCCAGGGAGCGACGCATACGATTGCCGTCGATCTCGGCGTGCATCCATCGCCGTATCAGCCACGCGGCCTCGTGGATTTGCTGGCTCGCTCGATGGAGATTGCCGTGCAGGAGCGGACGAAAGCGGAGATCGATCAGTTTGGTTCGCTCGTGCCGACCGTGGTCTGGCGACCCGGCCTGCGAGCGTTGTCATTCGGCTCGTTCGGAGACGTCACGGAGCTTTACGCTGCGGCGAAGGAGCTCGCGCCCGTGATGATTGATCAGGCTCTCGACACACAGGGCAACTGGAAGCCTGGCGTCTACGAAGGCGTCGTGCCTCTGGCGAAGGCGTAGTCGGTGAGTGGGCCAAGCGGCATGTCGGGCCTGCGTGTGCTCGATCTCAGCGACAACGTGTCTGGCGCGTACGCGGCCCGACTGCTGGCCACAGCCGGCGCACAGGTGACGCTGGTCGAGCCCACAGCCGGCTCCGCGTTGCGATCCCGTCCGCCGCTGCTTACCTCGCTTGAACCGAAGCGCAGCGCCGCATTCGAGTACTTGTCGGCCTGGAAGCGAGGAGTGGCGCTGGACTGGTCAACCGACGCCGGATGGAGCGCACTCGAAAGACTGCTCGACCACTCGGATGTCGTCATCACGACTTTGTCAGCCGATCAAGCGTTGGCGTTCGATCGCCGGGCCAGATCGGACCGTCCCGCGCTGATTCATGTAGCTGCGACGTCCTATGGCCTGTCCGGTCCCTGGGCGGGCTGGCGGTCGTCGGACCTGACGGACTGGGCCGCGAGCGGCTACCTCTACATCACCGGCGACCCGCTGCGTGAGCCGCTGCAGGGCGCGGGTCCGTGGGCCGCATATGTAGGTGGAATCGCGGCAGCGATTGGCGCGATGGCCGCGTTGCACGCGCGGCGCACCAACGGGCGGGGACAGCTGGTCGACGTCGGAGCGATGGAGGTGATGGCCTCGGCCCACCAGTGGAGCCTCGTCATGTGGTCGCACCAGGGCCGGATTAAGCATCGAGCCAACAACCGCCACGCCGAGGCGCATCACCCGGTCTCGTTGATGCAGGTCCAGGACGGCTGGGTCTGCATCGCCGCGCCGACGCAGGCGCAATGGGTGAACCTCTGCGTCGCGCTCGACTTGCCGGAGATGGCGGACGATCCGCGGTTCGCCACGGCCGGGCTGCGCTTTGACGTGGCAGAAGAGATCGACGGCCGATTCGCGCCGTTTCTGATGGCTCGCAACCGAACAGAGGTGGTTGAGTACCTGCAAGGGTTCCACGTGCCCGCAAGCGCTGTGCTGTCGATGGGCGAAGTGCTCAAAGACCCACAGTTGCAGGCGCGCGCCTTCTGGGCCTATCCCGAATCAGTGGGCGAACGCGTCAAGATGCCCGGCGTGCCGTTTGTCCTGCCCTCTTCGCCGGACAACTTCAGCGCCGCCCCCCGTCTCGGAGCAGATACTGCGCAGGCGCTCGGTGAGGCCGGCATGGCCGAGGACGAAATCGCGGCTCTGGTTGAAGAAGCCGTGGTCGCGAAGGCTGGGGGTGATCATGACTGAGGGCATGCTCTCCGGTCTGCGCGTCGTTGAGTTTGGCTATGCCTGGGCTGGTCCCCTGGTGGGCCGGACACTTGGCGATCTGGGCGCAGACGTGATCAAGCTCGAACAGGACAACGCGCGCGGCGGCCATCTGCCGAACGACCCGGCGCTGCGCGCCGCGCTCGACGACTGGCGGCGCGGTGAGGCCGTCGAGCCTACCTTGCGCGCATCGGTGTATCCCGAAGGAGAACCCGAACCGGAGCCGTGGAACCGATCCGGCATCTTCAACAAGCACAACCGCAACAAGCGCGGCCTCTGCGCCGACCTGAAGACCGACTCGGGCAAGCGCATCTGGCGACGGCTGGTAGAAGCAACGGACGTGATCGTCGACAACTTCAGCCCTCGTGGCTCCAGGAGCCTCGGCATCGACTACGAGACGGTCAGCCAGTGGAATCCTCAGATCATTTCGGTCTCGTGCACGGGTTACGGACATACGGGACCGTTCCGGCAACGGGTCTCCTATGGACCGGTACTGGAGGCGCACGCCGGCACCGCCTCGGCGACCGGTTACGCCGGGGACGGACCGATGAAGATGGGTCACGCGTTCCCCGATCCGATCGGCGGGCTGCACGGATCGTTCGCGGTACTGACAGCACTCTGGGAGCGCGAGGAAACGGGTCGCGGCTGCTTCGTCGATCTGTCGCAGTTGCAGACCAATGCCGCGATCGCGGGCGATCTGATCCTCGAGACCTCAGTGCAGGGACAGGCGCCCAGGCGCGGGAATCGATCCAGAGGCTCCGCACCGCAGGGCGTCTATCGCTGCCGCGACGAGAGCCCCGACGCCCGCGATTCAATGGACATGTGGATCGCCATCACTATTGAAGATGACGCAGCATGGTCGCGATTTCGACAGGTTGCTAAAGATGACCGACTCAACGATCAGCGATTCCAGACGCTGGAGGGACGCGTCGAGTCTCACAACGAGATTGACGACCTGATCAGTGAATGGACCCGCAATCAGGACCGGTTTGCACTCGCAGCGCGACTGCAAGCCGCGGAGATTGCGGCACTGCCAGTGATGACCAATGGCGACCTGGTCGAGTCTGAGCATCTGCGCGAGCGGGGATTCATCGTCGAATGGGACCAACCGGGCGTCGGCGTCTATGAGTACGGCGGATTCCCGATTCACTTCAGTGACTGGGGACCTGCGGAGATGCGACCGGCACCGCTCCTGGGCGGAGACAACCGGGAAATCTGCGAAGAGCTGAGCTTCTCCGCCAGCGAGATCGACGAGTTCATCGCCGACGGCACGCTCGTCGACACGCCGCCCGTCGGCGCCAGCCGCTGAACGCTATTCGTCCGTCGACGGCGTGCGAATGTGTTGGTTGGCACGGAGATATTCGCGAGTCATCATCAATGCGGTGATGCCCTCTCCGACGGCGGCGCCAAGTTGTTTGGTTGATCCAGCTCGCGCGTCGCCTGCGGCGTAAATCGATTCGACGCTGGTCTGAAAGCGCTGATCGGTCGCTATGAATCCTCGTTCGTCGAGATTCACGACACCGCGCAGGAAGTCCGTGTTCGGCTGCAAACCGATGAAGACAAAGACGCCGTCCGGCGACGATTGCAGCGTTGTCCCGCTCGACTCCAGAGTCATTGCCTCGAGTTTGCCGTCCCCCTGCATTGACGTGACCGCTGTTCGGAGTGACAGCTCAATTCTCGGGTGCAATCGAACTTTGTCTTGCAGCACGGAGGAGCCGGTGAGTTCGTCGCCTCGATGGATAATGTGCACCCGGTCGGCGAACTGTGTGAGATAGAGGCCTTCCTCCAGGGCGGAGTTGCCACCGCCGATCACGGCGAGCTCTCTGGCCCCGTTGTAGAACGGGCCATCGCAGGTCGAGCAGAAGTGGACCGAGTTGCCGATTAATTCCATCTCGCCGGGCACTCCGAGTCTTCGGTAGGTGCTGCCGGGTGTAAGGA
>VXTH01000251.1:7967-10849 GCA_009837565.1 Chloroflexota bacterium
GGGGCCCTTTTTGCCTATTAATCCCTTCTGGCGGGGACCGCCGTGTTTTGGTTTGGTGCGGCGGGGTTTATGTTGGGCGGGGTGCGCGGCGACGCGATCGCCGCTCGACAGTGAGACCTCAACATCGGACGCAGCGGCAACCTCGGTCGCACCGACAGCCGAGAGCAGTTCGACGCCGAAGCGACGGGCCTGGGCAACGAACTTCGACATCAAGTCGTCGCCGTCAATGCCGTCGGGAAAACCGGGGTAGTTGTCGATCCGATTGGTCAGGCCAGCCTGTCCGCCGAGTGCAGAGCGTTCAATCACGACCGTGTCAATGCCCTCTCGCGCGGCATAAATTGAGGCGGCCAGCCCGGCCGGGCCGCCTCCGATGATGGCGAGGTCGTAGAACTGTCGCTGGGGCCGAACCAGGACGCCCAGCGCTTGTGCAAGTTCTTCGTCGCTCGGCTCGATCAGCATCCCGCCGTCGGGCAGGACGACGGTCGGGATTGAGCGGCCGCCGTTCTGCAAGTCCTCGACGTAGGCGAGCGCGTCCGCGTCCTGGTCGATGTCGATCCAGTCGTAGTCGATTCGATGCTCGCTGAGAAACGTCTTCGAGCGGCGGCAGTCCGGGCACCAGGGCGCGCCGTAGACCTTGAGCTCAGCCATCACGACCCGTCTGAGCCAGGTTGGCGATGGCATCTTCGTCGAGCCGGTAGAGCAGCCACTCCGACTCGTGCTCCATGCCCAGTTGGTGATAGAACCGGCGCGCCGGATTCCAGTCGAGCACCGAGAGGTCGAGTCGCTTCCAACCGCGTTCACTGGCTACCACCGCGAGCGCCCGCATCAACGCGAATCCCGCCCCGGTTCCTCTCGCTTCCTCCTTGACGAACAGGTCTTCGAGATAGAGGGCGGGAGTTCCGGTCCAGGTCGAGTAGTGCGGGAAGAACAGCGCCATCCCGAGTGGTTCGCCGTTGCGCTCGGCGATCAGGGTTTCGAAGAGTCGCTGCGGGCCAAACCCATCCCGCCGGATGCTCTCGACCGTCGCTTCGACAATGGAGCGCGGCTCGTTCTCGAACTCCGCCAGTCCGACGATGAAGTCAAGAATCGTTTGAGCGTCATTGGGGACGGCTTCGCGAATGATGACGTCGGGCACGTCGATCCCAACTACTCGCCGGTGAAGATCGGCGGACGCTTTTCAATGAACGAGGCCTGCGCTTCGCGGACATCGTGCTCGGAACGGGTTGCGTGAGAGATCGCGGTGACCTCGTTGCGCAAGGCCTCTTCCAGCGTGGCGTTGAGATTTCGCTGCATCACACGCTTGGCCGCTCGAGAGGCGAGCGGCGGCCAGAATGCGATTTCGCGAGCCATGGCGCGAGCGCTGTTCATCAGTTCCTCGTGCGGCACGCGCTGGTTGAGCAACCCGATCTGCAGCGCTTCGTCCGACTCGACGAAGCGGCTGGTCTGGACCAGTTCGACTGCTTTCGGGTAACCCACCACACGGGGCAGGAACCAGGTCATGCCGGCGTCGGGGCTGAGCGAGCGCTCGAGGAAGACAACCTTGAACCGCGCCTTCTCTGAGCCGACGCGCAGGTCGCAGGACAACGCCAGGCTCATGCCGGCGCCCGCAGCCACCCCGTTGACAGCGGCGATGGTCGGCTTGTCGAGATGGCCAAATGCGAGCGCCTGGTGGCCAACCCAACCGAGCTCATCCATCCGCTGATTTTGCGATTCACGGGGCGTTTCACCGGGACGAGCCGTGAGGTCTGCGCCCGAGCAGAAGCCGCGACCGGCGCCGGTCACGATCACCACGCGCACATCATCGTCAGCCTGAAGCTGATTGGCAGCCTCGACCATCTCGTTATGCAGATCGCGAGACAGCGCGTTCAGTTTCTCCGGGCGATCAAGCGTGATCGTGCCGATCTGGTCGGAGATCTTGAGGCGCAGATGTTGGAAGGTCATGTGTCGCTCCGTTCGTTGAGCAGCGTATCGCGCATCTCGGCGATCTCCGGGAACCGGAAACAGCCGGCGGTGTGATCGTTGACGATGCCGACCGCCTGCATGAAGGCGTAGCAGGTCGTCGGTCCGACGAAGCGGAACCCGCGACGCTTGAGTTCGCGCGACATGGCCCGAGACTCGACGGTCTGCGACTGAATGTCGCCGCGCGGTTCGTTGGACGGATCGGCGTAGCCCCAGACGATGTCGGCAAGAGAGAGTCCTTGCCGTCGAAGCAATAGCGTGGCGTTCGCGTTGGCAATCGTCGATTCAATCTTGCCACGGTGTCGGATGATGCCTTCGTCCTGGACCAACGTCTCGACGCCGGCTTCATCGATCTCGGCGATCGCCTCCACGTCCCAGTCCAGGAAAGCGCGTCGATAGCCATCACGGCGCAGCAGGATGGTGTGCCAGGACAGTCCAGCCTGGGCGCCCTCGAGAGTCAGCGATTCGAACAGCGTCGATTCATCCTGAGTCGGGACGCCCCAATCGGAGTCGTGGTAGGCGATCTCATCAGGATCGTCGCCGGGCCAGTTGCATCGATCGGGCATCGGAGTCTCGAGGCATCTTTGGTCGTCGTTCCAACGCACAGCCTATATTCGCTGCGGCCGGAGAATTAATCCGGGTCGCGGGTAACCTGTTGCGCATGGCATTCGTCTTGGGCGTTACCGGATCCATTGCCTGCGGCAAGTCGGTGCTCTGCCGGCACCTGGCCAACTTCCATGACGCCAGACACATCGACGCCGACCGCCATGTCCACACGATGTACGAGCCGGGCAAGCCGGCATTCGATCGAATCGTGACTGAGTTTGGTCAGCGTGTCGTTGGCGAGGACGGCTACATCGACCGCAAGGCGCTGGGTGACATCGTGTTCGGCAAGCCGGATCTGCTAGCAGCACTGCGAACGG
>VXTH01000172.1:0-10846 GCA_009837565.1 Chloroflexota bacterium
TGTAGCGCGCCGCGAGCTCCAGAATCTCCATCTTGTCCGCTGCGTCGAGTGCCATCTCGGTTCCTTCCCCTATTCGTGCTGGGTGATCTCAGTTTCCTCGGGCAGGATAGCGAGGTCTTGTGAAACCTGGTCGACGGAACGATGCACGCCATGCTCAAACAACAGCAGCGTGACGAGGTTGAGCGACAGCGGCGAATCGTGTGAATAGCGCTCGCGAATCCACGAGACCTGGGTGATAGCGTCAGCCTCCTCGGGAAAGGCAGACTTCAGCGCTTGGACCCTGTCCAGCAGGGCAGGTAATCGCGCTGCATCCTCGGCTGACAGGCGGACTCGCGGCGGCATGGGGCAAAGGTATCCTGCCCGCGTAGGACGACGGCACCGCTGGCCAAGTGACGGCAAGTGACGGGAAGCGACCATGCAGGGACCGCTCGACGGTTATCGGATCCTCGATTTCACGCGCTATCAACAGGGTCCCTACGCCACCGTCCTGCTGTCCGACCTCGGAGCGGAGATCTGGAAGGTCGAGCCGCCCGGCGGCGACCCGGGCCGTGCCTCCGACATGTCCGGAGACGGCTTCTCGCGCTACTTCGAAGCCCACGACCGTGGCAAACGATCAGTAGTTCTGAATCTGCGAGAGCCCGTGGCAGTCGAGGCCGCGTTGCGCATGGCTGAGCGCTGTGACGGCGTGATCGACAACTATCGTCCGGGGGTGATGGACCGCCTCGGTCTGAGTTACGACAACCTCCGCGAGCGGAATCCGAAAATCGTCATGGTCTCGGCTTCGGCCTTCGGCGCCGACGGCCCGCAAGCGGGAGAGCCTGGCTACGACGTAATCGGTCAGGCGACCGGCGGCGTCATGACGTTGCAGGCGCTGGGACCAGAAGAGGAGCCGCGCACCCTACCCGGCGGCTTCGCCGACCAGGTCGGCGCCATGCAGGCCTGCATCGCGATGTTGGCCGGGCTGCTCGCGGCGAAGGACTCTGAACGTGGGCAACAGGTCGACGTCTCCTTGCTCGGCTCACAGATCGCGCTGCAATCTGTGTACATCACCGGCTTTCTCAAGGACGGCCAGCAGCCGCACATGCGGCGTCGGCGTATGCCGACCTTCACCTTCTACCAGGCGTCCGATGGGCGCTGGCTGGTGATTGGCGTGGTCGATCCGAAGAACTGGCGCGCACTCTGCGGCCTGCTGGGTCATCCGGAGTGGGAGCGCGACGAGCGGTTCGCAACCGCGCCGGACAGGATGAAACACACCGAAGAGTTGGAGTCACTCCTAGAGAGTTGCTTTGCCACGGCCGACCGCGACGAATGGCTGCGCCGCCTTCGCGAGGCGGACATTCCTGCCGCGCCGGTCAACAGCTACGCCGATGTCGAGGCATCGGAACAGGTCTGGTCCAACGGCTATCTCACCGAGATCTCAGATCCGAGATACGGTACCCGGCGAGTTACCGGGTTGCCCTGGAACTTCTCCCACACGCCCGGCGCGGTACAGGGACGAGCGCCGGAACTGAATGCCGACGCCGACTCGATTCTGGCCGAGTGCGGCTATAGCGTTGACGCAATTGCTCAACTTCGCTCCTGCGGGGCGTTGCCGACATAGACCCTGGAAAGACCTGTTCATGAGCGACACACCAGCCGACGTCATCGGCTTCTATTCAACCCAGTTGGGCGTCGACGAAGCGGCGGCCGAGTCGGTGCTTGCGTCCGCATTGGGACGCGGCGGCTCGTTCGCCGAGCTCTACTTCGAGCACAAGCGATCGGGCTCCCTCAGCTTCGAGGACCAACAGGTCAAGTCGACCCAGGCCTCACTGTCGCAGGGGGTCGGCATCCGGGTCGTCGAGGGCGACGCGATCGGCTACGCCTACACCGAAGACCTGTCGCTCGATGCCATGCGCAGCGCGGCCGCGACGGCCGCCCAGATCGCCCATGGCGGGAGCGGCATCGACCCTGTCGATGTCACCGCGGACTCGTATCCGGCGGATCGCTACTCGATCGCCTCGCCCAGCACGTCCACGCCGCTGGCCGACAAGGTGGAGCTGCTCCGCCGCGCCGACGACGCGGCGCGTGCGTACCACTCCAGCATTGCCCGAGTCGACGCTTCGATGGTCGATGAAGAGAAGCGCGTCCTGATCGTCCGCAGCGACGGCCGGATGGTCGCGGACTACCAGCCGCTGCTCCGATTCAATGTGTCCTGCCTGTCGGAGATTGACGGAGAACGCCGCAATGCGCGCTGGGGCGGCGGCGGCCGGATGGGAATGCCCTACTTCGACGATCACACGCCTGAATCGCTTGCCGAGGAAGCTGCGCGACAGGCGGTCCTGCAACAGGAGGCGCGGGAGGCGCCGGCCGGTACGTTCCCGGTCGTACTCGCCGCCGGCGATTCCGGCATCCTCTTGCACGAGGCCGTCGGCCACGGACTCGAAGCCGACTTCAACCGCAAGGAGACGTCGAACTACTCGAACCGGATCGGCGAATCGGTTGCGTCAGAGCTCGTCACCGTGATCGACGACGCCACGCTCAACCTGTCCCGCGGCTCGGTCAACGTCGACGACGAGGGCGAAGTCGCCGGGCACAACCTGCTGATCGAGAACGGCCAACTTGCCGCCTACATGCAGGACCGGATCTCTTCCGATCACTTCGGCGTCACGCCCTCGGGCAACGGCCGGCGGCAGTCGTTCCGCCATTCGCCGATGCCTCGGATGACCAACACCTACATGACCGCCGGTGACGACGAACCGGAAGATCTGATCCGGCGTGTCGAGTACGGCATCTACTGCAAGGCGTTCAGTGGAGGCCAGGTCAACATCACCAACGGCGACTTCGTCTTCTCGGTCACCGAGGGCTACCTAATCGAGAACGGCCAGATCAGCGCGCCGATCCGTGACGTCAATCTGATCGGCAACGGACCCGACGTGTTGTCCAAGGTCACCGGCGTCGGACACGACCTGGAGATGTCGGACGGTCGCTGGACCTGCGGCAAATCGGGCCAGTCGGTACCCGTCGGTGTCGGCATTCCGACCGTCCTGGTCTCGGGAATCACGGTCGGCGGAACGCAGATGCGACCCGGCGCCGGAATGTCGGCCTGATGACCACCACGACGCTTTCGACGGAACCACTCGAACTCGCATCGCGCCTGCTCGAGCTTGCCGAAGCGGCGGGCGCCGACCAGGCCGACGCCGTCTCGGTCAGTTCGACCAATGCCTCCACCACAGTACGCAAACAACAGGTAGAGAAAGTCTCCGAGTCCACCGCTCGATCCGTTGGCCTGCGCGTCATCCTCGATGGCAGACAGGCGACCGTCTCGACCAGCGACGTCAGCGACGCGGCACTGGCCGAGACAGTAGAAACGGCGCTCGAACTCGCGCGGGTCTCCGAGCCCGACCCATTTGCCGGCCTCGCCGAGCCCTCAGAACAGGCCCGCAGCACGCCGCAACTCGCATTGTTCGATGAACAGATCCCGGAAGTCGACGGCGAACATCGGCTCGGTCAGGCCCTGGCCTGCGAGCAATCTGCGATCGACGCCGATCCCAGAATCGTCAACAGCGGCGGAGCCACGTTCAGCACCAACTTCAGCAGTTTCGCCCTGGTCGACACGAATGGCTTCGCGGGTGCGTACGCCGACACCTCCGCTTCGATGTGGGTCGAAGTCATGGCCCAGGAGGAGGACGGCCAGCTGCGCAATGCCGGGTGGTCGACATCCGAGCGCAGCCTGCATCGGCTGGACAAGCCTGAGGACGTCGGCCGCGAGGCTGCCGCGCGTGCGCTGCGCCAGCTCGGCGCCTCCAAGGCGTCAACCTGCGAGGTACCGGTCGTCTGGGAGCCACGCATGGCCGCCGGATTGGCTGGCATCGTCTCCGGCGCGGCCAGCGGAGAGGCGCTCTACCGCAAGGCCACCTTCCTGGCCGATCGGCAGGAGACGATGGTCGCATCGCCGCTCCTCACGATCATCGACGATGCGACGTTGGCCAATCGGCTGGGATCGCGACCCTTCGACGGTGAGGGCGTCGTCACCCGACGCAACGCGCTGGTCGAAGGCGGCATGTTCCTGGGCTTCCTCTTCGACTCCTACAACGCCCGGCGGCTCGATGCGGCCAGTACGGGCTCAGCCTGGCGCAGCGTCGGCGGCCTGCCCCAGATCGGCAGCGGCAACCTTTCGATCGAAGCGGGCCAAACATCCCCGGAGGCGATCATCTCCGAGATCGACGACGGCCTCTATCTGACCACGCTGATGGGCTTCGGGATCAACTACACGACCGGCGATTTTTCCCGCGGCGCCGCCGGTATCTGGATCCGTAACGGCGAGCTCGCCGAACCGGTGCAGGAGATCAACGTCTCCGGCAACCTGCTTGAGATGTTCCAACGCATCGATGCGGTCGGCAACGACGCCCAGTGGTTTGGCGCCACCTCGGCTCCGACGCTGCGCATGTCGAGGATGACGGTCAGCGGCGTCTGACCAGTCAGACGATCAGCCTGCCTCGGGCATCAGCAACAGCGCCGAGGAGCGGACGCTGCGGTCGCCGCTTGCCTGTTCGATCCACAGCTCCAGGTAGATCTCTCTGCCGCCCTCGGTCGACTCAATGCGCGTCACCTGGCCGCCGATCGTGAAGCGGTTGCCGTGATAATCGGGACGCCGGAATCCCGACTGCAGCCGCACGATCCTGCCGTTGGGCTTCGCCAACTGCCGCAGGTAGGCGAGCAGATACGCGGACTTGTACTCCGCCGGAATCAGCGGCCGCTCCAGTCCGGTCGCGCGGGCGGCAACTGGGTCGAGGAAGATCGGAATTGCAAAGCCGGCCGCGCCAATGAATTTCGCGACATCCATGATGTCGGGCGCGAGCGAGCGCTCAGGCAGCGGCGTGCCCTCGCTCAGTTCTCCCAGGTCAACCAGTCGAGGCAACGGCACAGGGCTCGGCAGATCTAGTCGAACGCGATCGTTGCCGCGCCGCGCACCGAGCGGTCGCCCTGCGGGTTGTCGATGTGGATCTCCAGGTCGACCATCCGCCGTCCCTCAGCCTCATATGTGCGAGTCACCTCGCCGCCGATCGTCATCTCGGCGTTGTGCACGTCGGGTCGGCGATGATTGAGTTGTAACCGCGTGATCTGATTGCGGCCAAAGTGCCGGCGCAGGTACTGGTCGAGGAAACCCTGCTTCATGTTGCCCGGCACGATCGGTCCGGGCAGGCCCATCTTCTCCTGCGCGAACTCCGGATCGAGGAATTGCGGACCCGCATTGCCGGTCGCGTTGCAGAACCCGACCACCTGCTCAGTCGTCGGCGTGCGATGCTCGTTCGGCAGTTCGGCGCCTTCCTGAAGTTCGTCGTATTGGTACGCCATCGTGGCCCTACTCTCCGGTGTGCCGGGTCTGGAAGTGCGTCACGGTGCGGCGCACCCGTGCGACCTCCACCTCGTCCTGGTTGGTGTAGACCCATTCGTGGTGGATGAAGAGCGAGTGACCCACGCGGCCGCCGATCCGTTCCTGGATCTCGGCCAGCCTGGGGACGATGGTCAGTTTGTCGCCCAGGTGGATATCCGCCTTCACCTCCCAGGCGTCGGCAGCCATCAACGCCCGTTCGGGCGCGTCCGGCACTTCCAACTGTCGCTGCGACGTGCTGGTCGTGAGCAGCGCATACGTCGGGATCGGATAGGACGTGTCGCCCGACTCGACGGCCGCCAGGAGATCCGCATCTTCCTCGTCCAGCGCATGCATCAGCCGCAGCACGAGTTCCTTGTCGACCGTGACATTGCGCGCTTCGCCCTCGGTCCCGATCGCGGCTTCCATTGCGGGCGTGATCAGACTCTCGTCATCGCTCATGGTTGACTCATTTCCAGCGCCGACTTGTCAGTGAAGTGGGCGATCACAGGCTCGTTCAAGTATCGCCCGCAGGCGGCTCTCGCGCTACGGGAACCTAGTGGTCGCCGCCGAGGAAGCTGTCGAGATCCTCGCTGTGTTCGACGTAGTGATG
Source organism: Chloroflexota bacterium (assembly GCA_009837565.1). Classification (GTDB taxonomy): domain Bacteria; phylum Chloroflexota; class Dehalococcoidia; order Bin125; family Bin125; genus Bin125. The sequence continues at coordinate 5,964 of VXTH01000172.1, forward strand.
CGTGACGACTCCCTCGACCATTCGGTTGATCGTTTTGCCTTCGCCAAACCGTCCCGGATCGACTGCGCTCACGGCAGCCGCGAACTGTTGATGGCCGTCGTCGAATGCCGCCCGCGCCTCTTCGTAGCTCTGGTCGCCTCGTTCGGCGACGAAGTCCGGGTTCCAGTCCTCTGGATCTGAGTAATCCACGCCCTCGGGCGTCGGGCGCTGACCGGCGTTCATTCGCTCCACCGCAGTCGTCATCTCGGTCAGCCAGCCGTGCATGTGCTGCAACATCTGCGCCACCGACCACTCGCCAATCGCGCCTTCCCACGATCCGTGGGCTTCGTCGATCCGGTTCAATCGCTCATCCAGCGACGCTTTGGCCTCTGCCATCTCATCCAACGTCGATGCCCGGTTAGTCATCGCGACCCTCCTGTCGAAAACTGGTTGGTTGAGTTCAGTTTGGAAGAATCAAACCACCCGGAGTGCGCCGCTCGCCCGGATTGAGGCCGCGCTGCTGCAGGGTTTGCAGAATGAAGGGATTCTGCACCCGCTCGGCACCCAGCGTGGTCTGGTCCATGTGGCCGGGGAGCACGATCGTCTCGTCGGGCAGCATCAGCAGCTTGTCGACGATCGACGACATCTCCTGGTTGTAGTCGCCGCCGGGCAGGTCGGTCCGGCCAATGCTGTTGCGGAATAACGTATCGCCCGAGAACAACACCCCGTGCCCGTAGAAGCAGACCGAACCCCGGGTATGGCCCGCGGTGTGAATCACCTGCAGCTCAACACCGTCGACTTCGACCTGCTCCTCGTCGTTGATGTAGTGATCAGGATCCGGCGGCTGCTCAACCTGCATCCCGAATCGCGCCGCCGATTCGGCCGCGCCCTGCAAGATGTCCAGATCGGCCTCGTGCAACAGGAAGGTCGCATTGTCGTCGGACTGCACGCCGCGCACGCCCAGCACGTGGTCGAGATGGGCGTGCGAATTAGCGATCATCTTGATCTTGACGCCCATCTCCGACGCCATGTGAACAATGTCGTCGGCCTGTTCGCCGGGATCGATACAGATCGCCTCGCCGGTGCGGCGGTTGCCGATCACCCAACAGTTTTCTTGAAACGCGCCGACAATCAGGCCGCGAACTTCGATCTCGTTGACGTAAGGCTCACCCGACGTGTCCTCGTCGTGGTCGTGGCCGCTTTCGAGATCCTGCCCCTGCAGGTCGTCCGCCTGCGCCATGTCAGATAGACTCGTCGCCGCGCAGCAGGCGGTTCACGGCCTCCATGATGTCGTCGCTGTCCAGCGGAGCTTCTGAGGACGCGTCCTGCGGCGACTCCTCGTCCGACTGCGCTTCCAGGTTGCGTACGTAATCGCGGATGTCGGGCTTGTCTTCGAGCGCAGTGTCAATCTGGGCCCTGTAGCGCTCTTGGGCGCCGTCCAGATGACGCAAGTCCAGATCCAGGCTGAAGACGCGGTCCAGTTCAGTCAGCAGCGCCTTCGTCGCGCCTGGGTTGTGCCGCGAAGTGACGTAGTGGGGAACGGAAGCCCAGAACCCCATGTGCGGCACCTGGGCAATCCGGCAGGCGTCGCCGATCGAGCCGACGATGCCCGTCGGTCCCTCGTAGCGCGATGTCTGAAATCCGAACTGCTTCTGGCGCTCGGGATGGGAAGATCCGCCCGACACCTTGGTCGGCCGCGTGTGCGCAACGTCCGCCAGCAACGCGCCCAGGGTCACGACCTCTTCCGCTCCGGCCATCTCGGCCACCTGCAGCACCGCGCGGCAATAGCGACGCCAGCGCAGATCCGGCTCGGTTCCCAGTCCCAGGATCAGATCGTGGTCAGCCTCAGGCCGGCGCAGAACGGTGAACTCGGTCAGCGGCCAGACCACTTCCCGGCGAGCATTGTCGCCGTCGACCCACTTCACCGTCGGCCGATGCTCGGTGAAGACGAAGAACTCGTCCGAGTCGAGCGATGCGACCGGCGCGGCCGGATCGAGATTGCGCAGGAACTTGACCGCATCGGTCGCCGCTTCGGCAGCGTCGTTCCAGCCAAAGAACGCCAGCACCAGGACTGGGCGGCGAAGATCGTCGGGCAACCCGTCGATCGTCAGCGCGTCGTCGAAACGTTCGTTGCTCATGTAGTGAGGGTAGTCCCTACGGAAACTGCGCCGCAGTCAACTAGAGTTCGACCGCGCCGTACTTCTCACGGAGGGCGGGCACGACCTCGTTGATGTAGACCGCCAGCGCCTCCTCGCTCCACGGCGCTCTCAATGCCACGTTGACGCCCGCGGCGCCGGCGTCGCAGTACATCGAAACCCGATCGAAGGCGTCGTCGGGCGTGCCTTGCAGCGCGCCTTCCGAAACGCGGTCGGCCTGATCGCCCCACTGTTCCACCAGCTTCTGCCGGGCGATCTCAGCTTCAGCCTCGGTCGGACTGAGATTGAACTGCAGGTTGACCGTACGGTCGATCGTCGCCGGGTCACGGCCCTGCTCGTCGCAACGGACGTCGAGCACGCCGGACAGCCGCGCGAACTCCTCTGGACCGATGTAGGGCACGTTCCAGCCATCCGCATATTGGGCGGCCATGCGCAGCGTCTTACGCTCGCCTCGCCCACCAATCCACAGCGGGACATGGTCCTGCACCGGTCGCGGCTCGTTCGTGGCGTTGATCGCGTTGTAGTGAACGCCCTCGAAGCTGGTCCGTTCCTGCGAGAGCATGCCCTTGATGATCTGGGTGCCTTCCTCAAGCATCTCGAAGCGGGTCCCCAGGCTGGGCCAGCCGTAGCCGAACCCCTCAAACTCCATCTGGTGCCAGCCCGCGCCCAGCCCCGGCTCGATCCGACCGTTGGAGATGTGATCCAGCGTCATCAGCGACTTCGCCAGGTAGGCCGGATTGCGATATGGCACGCAGAAGACCAGGCAGCCGATTCGCACCCGCTCGGTCTCGGCGGCGATCGTCGCCATGCAGGTCAACGATTCGAAGTGCGGCGAGGTTCCATCTACCGGCGGGGCCTCGTAGAAGTGATCCCAGACTGAGATCCAATCCATCCCCTGCTCGTCGATCCAGCGCCAGAGGCGGCGCAGATCGCCCATCGTCACATTTTGCTGTCCGGTGTGAACCCCAAACGATACGGCCATCGGAATTCGCTCCCTCAACGGCGCCCGAGGGGTGGGCGCGCAGTGGGTCGAGGATAGCGGCCGTCAGTCAGGCAACTCGACCGGGATCACGTCGCGCCAGCCGGGGATGTCCATGCCGTAATAGCGCGCCAGCAGCAGGATTGCGACCTTCTGCTTCGCCGGCCCGACCCCGGGCACGCCGCCCAGCCGCTTCATAATCGTCTTCGCATCGGGTTGGTTGTCCCAGATGTTCTCTGCGTTGTTCTCGAACTCATCGCGCACCATCGCGCAGGCGGCCTGGACGCGTTTGCCCATCGACGCCGGGAAGCGGTGGATCGCCGGCTTCTCGCGGAAGATGGTGAGGAACTCCTCCTCGTCCATCTCGGCGATCTGCGCCGGATCGAGGTGCCCCAGCCGCTGCTTCAGATCGCGCGGCCCGCTGAACGCCTTGGTCGTCGAGATCTGCTGGTCCAGCACGATCGCGATCAACAGGGCGTTCGGATCGTTCGCCAACAGCTCGTTCGCGTCATCGTCGTTGGTGAACTTGATCACCGGAGTCCCGGCGTCGGTGAACTCCGGCGCGAGGTCGACGTACATCTCGGGGTTGCCCATGGCATGTCTCCATTCAGGTGAGCTTGTCGATGGCAGTGTTCGCGCCGACGATGACCACAGAACAGGCGATCATCCATCGAATCAGGCGGCGTTCCATCGCTTTGAAATCGGAGACAAGCATCGATCGCGTCCACAGTTGGTCCGTGTTTGGTGTCTTGCGCCGATTCATGAGCACATAGTACGGGGGACGCGAACCCAGCCTCAGGGAAACAGACCAAGTTCGAGGTAGCTCTGCGCGACCAATTCTAGCGAGTACAAGTACGCCGCCGTGCGCAGATCGGGCAGGTTTCGCTCGCTGCGCAGGTCGGAGATGCGCTGATACGACTCGCCCATCGTCTTGGCCAGTGAGTTATGCACGATATCGATCTCCGTTGGGCCGCGCTCAAGCATGGCCCGTTCCTGCAGCGGCACGGCGCTGCCGGTGATCGCCTGCATCGTGTCGAGGATGCGGCGATTCTGCATGTCGGCCGTGCCGGTCAGCATCCGATCGAACGAGACGTGTGACAGGTTCTTGATCCATTCGAAGTAAGAAACCGTCACCCCGCCGGCGTTGAGGTAGAGATCGGGAATCAACGTGATGCCCCGCTCGCGCAGGATGCGGTCTGCCTCCGGCGTGGTCGGCGCATTGGCCGCCTCGGCGATAATCCCGGCGCGGATGCGGTCGGCATTGTCGACCGTGATCTGATGCTCCAGCGCGGCAGGGACGAGGATGTCGCACAATTGCTCCAGCGTCTCCAGCGAGTTGGCGAAGACCTGCCCAGCCGGGAAGTTGCCGATCCCGCCATGCTCCCAGCGATGCCGGGCGATCGCTTCCATGTCCAGCCCGTTCGGGTCGTACAGACCGGCGTCATGCTCGGCGATCCCTACGATCCGCGCCCCATGGTCTGACAGCTCGCGCGCCGCGTGATAGCCGACGTTGCCCAGACCCTGCACGATCACCCGTTTGCCGTCCAGCCCGGGCGAGAGGTCGTGTCCGGCCCTGGGGTCGGCCAGGCAGTTGATGATCCCGTGAAACACGCCCAACCCCGTCGCCTCGCGCCGGCCGGGAATCCCGTGCAGCGAGAGCGGCTTGCCCGTCACGCAGGCGAAGTGGTTGATGTCGTGCGGGTTCAGCGTGCGATAGGTGTCGGCAATCCAGGCCATCTCTCGCGCGCTCGTGCCGTAGTCGGGGGCCG
>VXTH01000016.1:0-10789 GCA_009837565.1 Chloroflexota bacterium
GCCCCCGGATCTGCAAAACTTCTCGTCCCCACCCGGCACGTACTTCGACTGCTACCCGATCCACATCATGACGACGTCTTCCCTCAACACCCTGGCCGAAGCCGGCGGCGGCGAAGACGTTGACGTGCGGCGATTCCGGCCCAACGTCCTCATCGACACCGGAGACGCTGAGGGACTCCTCGAAGTCGACTGGACCGGAAAGAAACTGCGTCTGGGTGAGGTCGTGATCGAGCTACAGACGACCACCGTGCGCTGCTCGGTCCCGGCCCATGCCCAGCGGGACTTCGGCTCCAGCCGCGCCGTCGGCCGCGCGCTGATCGAGAACACCAAACAGCACCTGGGCAGCTACTGCAACGTGCTGCAAGGAGGAACGGTCAACGTCGGCGCCGATGTCGAGCTGATCGACTAGCCCTCCTCGGCGTCGTTGCCGGCCGGCGGCAGCGCGACCACCTCAGTGTCCGGATGGAACGCCTGCCAGGCAAACCAGAAGTGGTCCGAGTGGATCACCCGCGTCAGTTGCGATCCCGCCAGTTCTCCCTCTATCCCCCGGCCAAAAATGTCCCAGACCGTGCCCGTCTGCGCGTCGACAAAGGTCTGTCCGGCCTCGTCGGCAGGGTTGACGCTGAACGTCAGAGCCTGGCCGTCCAGCGTCGATTCGAACACCGCAGTCGTGCCGACTTCCCGTGCGTCCCGCATGATCCCGGCGTCGAGAATCGATAATGCGCCGGGTGTCCAGAAGACCACCAGCTCAATCCCGTCAAACGAGTCATGCAGCACCATCTCCTGCTCTAGCCGCGACCACGCGTATGCGATCGCTGCCCCGGACGGACCTTCGATGCTGACGACCCGCTCTGCGGGTGGCAGCCGTTCGTCGATGGAATCGCGGTCGAAGAAGAAGCCGTAGGGCCCACCCCGCTCCGGGTTGTCGTAGCCCTGATAAGGATTCTGGCCGTACGCGCGAAACCAGCCAGTGTCGCGGGACATCACCAGCGCATCCGGATAAGCCGCGCGAAGCTGTCCCACCGTCACCACCGATGCGGGCACATACTTGAGCCTCGCGCCCACCATCGTCCCCACGATCGCCCGGCCCGACGACTGTTGCCACAGCGATTCCGTCTTGCGGTCGTACATCACCAGATCGGAGTTACGCAGCAGGCCCGAAACGCCGAATACGAGGATGTCCTCGCCAATCTGCGACTCAAACGCGATCGCCGTGTTGCACAGGGGGCAGAACGTCACCGTGACAGGGACTCCGCCGATGGTGTCGTTGACGATTTCATGCCAGGTCAGAATCTCGAGCGGGAATCCTCGCACGTCGCCGTTCAAATTGACCTGCACCAGCGGAACGTTGTCCGTGTAGACCTCCACCGCTTCTTCCAGCGTCCAGTATCGCGGTCCGTTGATCGCCGGAATCGCGTCGCGACCGGCGCCCTGAGACAGTTCGTCCAGGCCGATCAGTCTGAGGCCCCAGGCCGTGCCCCAGTCGAGACCGAAGTACTTCGGTCTCTGGCCGTCGCGAATGATCGGGATCCCTTCTGCTGTTTCGGTCGCGTCGAGCGGCAGGTAGGTGACCGCGCCGATCGGCAGCGAGAACTCTTGCTCCTCCTGCTCCTGTCGCTGTTCCTGAGCGGTCGTTGCCTCCTGCTGAACCCCTTGCTCCTGGGTCTCCTGCTGCGCCTGTTGTGTCTGTTGCGACTGGGTGGCCACCGACGATTCAGCGGCCTCGTCCTCTTGTTGTTCTGCTTGAGCGGGCTGGTCCTCATCGGACGATTGGTCCGCCGTTGTGCGGGCTGCCGACTGCTGAGTTCGCCGCACCTCTTGCTCGGTCGCCGCGGCCGAAGGTTGGTCGTCGGTTTGCCCGGTTTCATCGCTGCACGCAGTCAGCAGCAACACGGCCGTGCCGGCAGTGAGCGCCAGAATGCCGACCATTCGCGCCGAGTTTCGTATGATTTTCATAACCCCGAGCATACGCGTCGATCGGGCGCTGAGTTGCCCAATCCGCGTCGATTTCACGCCGTCGACAGAGCGCTCCGGAGTCGATATGACCGCCGTCGAATCGAGTGCCGATCCCCTTGAGGACCGGCAAGCAGTGCTGGAGGCGAATCGCGCCTTCTATGAGGCATTCAATACCCGCGATGTCGAGGCAATGGCCGATCTCTGGCAACGCAGCGACGACGTGACCTGCATCCACCCGCATCGCAATGTGAACCGGGGTCACGCTGATGTCCAACGCACCTGGCGCGCGATCCTGACCAACCCCGATCAACCACGGATCGTCTTCGCCGCCGAAGAGGCGCGCGTCGTCGGCGACATTGGCATCGTGGCCGGACGCGAGGTCGTCGCCGGCGTGCCGATCGTGGCTACCAACATCTACCAGCGCTCTCGAAACGCCGACCTGACCGACAATGCCGACACTCCGGCCAACACCTGGCTGCTGATCCATCATCACGGCAGCCCGGTCCTGCACACCGAGTAGACCCAGCCGCCGAATCCTCGCGACTGAACCAGAAGAAAGCGATCATCATGTCCGTCACGCTTGCCAGGGGCGACCACGCGCCGGATTTTGAACTCTCCGACCAGGACGGCAACCTCCACCGGCTGGCCGACTACGAAGGTCAGACGGTCGTGCTCTACTTCTACCCGCGCGACGACACGCCGGGTTGTACCAAGCAGGCCTGCTCGTTCCGTGACGAGATGCAAGAGATCCGGGGCGAAGACGCGATCGTGCTCGGCGTCTCGACCGACAGCGCCGAGTCGCACCAGAGTTTCCGCGAGAAGTACGACTTGAACTTCCCGCTGCTGGTCGATACGGACGCCGAGGTCGCTACCCGCTATGGCGCCTGGGGTGAGAAAACGTTGTATGGGCGCAAGAGCATAGGCATGACGCGTGCTACCTTCGTCATCGGACCGGACGGCGTGCTGACCAAGGTCTGGAAACGCGCCAAGGCCGCCGATCATGGCCAGGCGGTCCTCAAGGCCCTGCGGACGGGCCGTTAACCGATTCACACTGTCCGCCTAGATCGATTCCCCCATGACCCGGTTGTTCCGATTGGCGCTCGGCGCCCTTGTTGCGCTGTCTCTGGCAGCCGCAATGGTCGTCGGCTGCTCTGACGACGACCAGGCACAGCCTCAGCAGCAAGAGCAGGCGGCTGCTGAACAACAGGCCCAGCCTCAACAACAGCAACAACAAGAGAGCGAGTCGGCCGCGCCGGCCCGATCGAGCTCGACCCAGGAGCAACAAGACCAGCAATCGCAACCTCAGGCGGTCTCCGGCGATCCGTTGAACATCGTCGTGTCGACGCAAGTGATCGCCGACTGGGTCCGCCAGGTCGGCGGCGACCACGTCGAGGTTCGGGCGCTGGTTCCCGCCGGGGCCGACGCCCACACGCTCGAACTGAGCGTGGCCGACATTCGCGCTGTGGCAGAAGCAGACCTCGTCATCATCAACGGGGCTGGTCTCGAAGCGTCATATCAAGACGCGATCCTCGAGAACGCTGAGCACGTCCTCGACCTGGCCGAAGCAATCGAGGAGGCCGGATACGAACTCGCGCCATTCAGTTCAATGGCGGCAGAGCATGGACACCACGACGAGGAAATGCACGACGACGAACACGGCGCCGCTGAGGCTGTGGGTCGTTTGCTCGTCGCCGACGCCCTGGAAGCACACCTTTCCGTCGTCAATCTCTCGAGCGACAACGTGAACCGCGGACTGTTCGAGATTGCGGCGCCCGGCGCCTCCGTGCACGCCAGCTCGACCCACCGCTATGGGATCGTGATCGCCAACGGACCCGAGGACAGCGACGATCGCATCCATTTCTTTGACGGTGGTGTGTTTTTCGTCCCGCATGGCGACCACTACGACCTGGTGACGCAGCGGATCACACGGCACGCGCTCGAGATCGCTGAAGAGCGCGGAGTCCATGTCGTCAACAGCCACGGCTGGACCGCGATCTTCGCCGATGGCAACGGCCACGCGATCCTGATCAACGAGCATGACCTGGCCAACGCGACGGGCGACTACGAACCAATCGTCATCGACGCCGGCCCGCAGCATGGTTCGGCTGTAGTGATGTCTGAGGGACACGTCGCGATCACGATTCCGCATCCAGACTTCCTCACCAACCCCGACTTCTGGAACATCCTGCCCGAGGGTGTCGAGGTGCGCACCTTCGACAACGAGTTCGTCTTCGAGGCCGAGCCATGTCACCGCCTGCACGGCGTGGCGCACAACGCGCGCGGAGCGGTGTTCGGCTGCTGGACCGCGACCCTGTTCCTGCACGCGCACGACGGCGAGTACGAGAGTGAGCTCATCCCCTACCCGGCGGAAGCCGGACCAGAGGGAGAGTTCGCGATTGGCCAGTACTGGGGCCACCAGGACAGCGAGAACTTCTTCGGTCAATCGACCCTCTTCCCCGGCGGAGAATGCTGCATTCAGGGCGGCGTCTGGCTAGTGGATGTCGGCCACGGCGAACTCCACGAGGTGTTCCCCGAGCCGAGCGTTGCCGGCGTGTTCTCAAGTGACGGTGAAACGTTCTACTTCCTCGCCACCGACGGCATGCTGCGCGCAGTTGACGCTCACGACGGCGAGGTCGTCGGGAGCATGCAGCTGGTTGAGCCCTTCGAGGCGGTGTTCGGTACACCGACTCCCGCATTGCTCGTCGTCGGGGAATGGCTCTACGCCGCCGACCCGAACAGCGGTCACGTGCTGGGCGTCCATCTCACACATATGGAGATCGAACATGAATGGGACGTCGGCGGTGCGCCGTCGAGTCTGGCCTTCGTCGGCGTCCTCGACTCGGGCGGCGCACCCGCTGCGGGTCACGCAGACGAGCATGACCACGATGAAGGCGAAGAGCAGGGCGAACACGAGCACGAAGAGGATGAGCACGAGCATGAAGACGAGGAGGAGCACGAGGACGATGGACACGGGCACGCCCACCATCACGGCGACGAAGACCCGCACTTCTGGTTCGACACCGAGCTCGCTTCTGCGGCCATCGTCGCGATCGCTGACGAGCTCAGCCACCTGAGCCCAGGCGCGGCTGACGTCTTCAGCGAGCGGATTGAGCTCTACCTCGCCGCATTCGAGTAAGCCGATGCTGAGGTGCGAGCGCTGCTTGAGGGCATTAGCGACAGTCAGCGACTACTCGTCACCTTCCACGACGCATTCGGTTACTTCGCCCGGCGTTACGGCCTGGAAGTCGCCGGCTTCGTGGTCGAAGGGCCGGAGCAGGGTGTGAGCGCCGACGCGTTGGCCGGCCTGATCGAGCTGATCGAGCACGAAGGCGTACAGACGGTGTTCCACGAGCCGCAGTTCGACGCATCGATTCTCGACACGGTCGCTGACGAGAGCGGAGCTGCCAGGGGCATCATCTGGTCGCAACCAACCGACGACAACCCCACCTTCATCGGCATCCTCATCGGCAATGCACGTGCAATCGCCGAGCAATAGCCGAGAATCCCGAAGCGAACACAGGGGCGCCCACACTGCGCAGTGTGGACGCCCCTCTTCGTATGAAGGCAGTCTCCCGTAGCCTGAATCCATGTCGCCCAAACCGTCGAAGGACAACATGGTCTGGATCGACCTCGAAATGACGGGGCTCAATCCGGAGCGCGATGTGATCATCGAAGCGGCCGTTCTGATCACCGACGCCGAACTGAACATCATCGCCGACGGTCCGGACATCGCCATCCACCGCTCGGAAGAAGAACTCAGCGTGATGAACGCCTGGAATCGGCGCACCCACCACGGTTCCGGACTGATCAAGCGCGTCAGGGCGTCGGATGTCACCATCGATCAAGCCGAAGAGCAGGTCCTGGAATTCCTTCAGGCCTGGACCATCGAGGGACAGGCTCCCCTGTGCGGCAATTCCGTTCACCAGGACCGGCGATTTCTCTATGCCGAGATGCCGCGCCTGATCGATTGGCTGAACTATCGGATCGTCGACGTCTCCACGGTCAAAGAGCTGGCCATGCGCTGGTATCCCGAAATGGAACCGTTCGTCAAACAGGAGCGCCACCGGGCGCTCGACGACATTCGTGAGTCGATTGACGAACTGCGCTGGTACCGTCAGCAGATCTTCAGGCCCACCGACTAATCTGCCCGCCCGCGCAGCGAGAAGCGGTCGCCCACACGGCAGCACGCACCCCAGCAAACGTCGCCGACCCGGCAGCACGCACCCCAGGAGGCGTCTCCGACCAGGCAGCACGCGCCCCAGCAGATCCGGGCTCTGCGCCGCCAGCCGGGCGGTGGGGGTTCCGCAATATCGGCCAACAGGAACTCAAGCGATGGCAACGTCTCGCGCAGACCATGCGGGCCGAACACGAAGGACAGCACCATCAGCACAACCGCCGTCAACACAATCGACGGGCCAGCCGCCAGATCGAAGTGGAACGACGCATACAGCCCCAACACCGTCGAGAGCACGCCGACAAGGATCGCCACCACCATCATCAGCTTGAATCGGCGGGTCAGCAGTACGGCCGCTGCTGCCGGCGTCACCAGAATGGCGACCGCCAGGATGACTCCGACCAGTCGGAACGCGACGACAGTCGCCAACGCGATGAGAACCAGGAGTCCAATCTGCATGAGGCCGACCGGCACGCCCGAGACGGCGGCCACTTCCGGGTCGTAGGCCGAAAAGCGCAGCTCCGGTAGGAAAGACAGCACCAGCGCGGTGACCACAACCGCCAGCGCCGCCATCACGATCAGGTCGGTCCAGGAGGCGCCAAGGATGTGCCCCACCAACAGCGAACCCAGGTCAATTGCGAACGTGCGTTGCCTCGAAATCAGCACGACGCCGAGCGCGAAGAATCCCGCGAACATGATCCCGATCGCCGTGTCCTCCCGCAAACGACCGCGCAGAGTGAGCAGGGCCACGCCCAACGCAGTCATTACCGCGGCCACGCCGGCTCCCAGCGTGATCAGCACAGCGCCGCCGCCCAGTACCAACGCAACGGCCGCACCGGCAAGCTGAGTGTGCGCGACAGCGTCGCCGAGAAAGGCCAGGCCCCGCAGGACGACGAACACGCCCACCATCCCCGCAGCCACCGACACAATGATGCCGGCCAGGAGCGCGCGCTGCATGAACTCGAACGACCAGGGGTCAGTCAGCCAGTCCACGAAAGCTCTTGCTAGGCCTCGATCGGGAACGCGCCATTACCATCTGCGAATACAGGCAACCGAAGACGCGGAGGCATCCCAATGGTACTTGAGCGACAGGTCACTCTGATCACCGGCGCCTCCAGGGGTTTCGGTTTGGCCGCTGCAGAAGAACTGATCGCGCGCGGGCATCCCGTCATCGCCACGATGCGCAATCCCGATCGGGACGCCCCGAACCTGGCCGACCTGGACTCGTCGCTCGTCGAGATCGCTCGATGCGATGTCACCGACCGCACCTCAATTGATGCCGCAGTCGAGGCCGGACTGAGCCGATTCGGACGAGTCGACGCGCTCTTCAACAACGCCGGCTATGGACTCTATGGCCCGGTGGAGGACATGTCCGACGACGAAGTCTCACGTCAGATGGACACGAACTTCAGCGGGCAGATCCGCATGGCCCAGGCGGTCCTGCCCGCGATGCGCGAGCAACATCACGGCAAGATCATCAACGTCTCGTCGCTGGCGGGCCGGATTGTCGCCCCGTTGATGGGTCTCTATGCCGCCTCCAAGTGGGCGGTCGAGGCCATGTCGGAGGCGCTGCGCTACGAGGTCTCGCGCTGGAACGTCGATGTGACCATCCTCGAGCCGGGCATGTACGCCTCGGACTGGCAGACCACCAACCTCGACGTTGCTGCAGCCGTGCGAGAGGGTCGATCTCCCTATCAGGAATCGGCGGATCGCGCGCTCAAGACATTCCGTACCCGAGCCGCCACCCGGCCGGGTTCCCGCTCGGTCGCGACCGCCGTCGCCGACATCGTCGAACTCGAACAGCGGCTGCCCATGCGCTGGCCGATCGGCGAAGACACGATCCAGACCATCCGGCTCAGGGAAGCGATGACCGACCAGGAGTGGGAGGAGCGGGTCCGGGGCGACACGAAAATCTATCGCGGCGCCTTCTTCCGCGGCGTGGAGAATCCGCTGGAGGACAAGCTCCGCTAGCCGTGCTTGCCGACCGTCCAGCCCGACTGGGCCAGGTGGGCGTCCGAGAATTCAACCGCGTCCGGCTCCAGCTCGTTGGCCAGGGTGTCGTTGAAGCGGTTGAGGAAGCCGAACATTGAGATCACGCAGACGATTTCCACGATCTCGGAATCCGACCAATGCGTGCGCAGCTCATCGAATTGTTCGTCGGTGGCGGCATTGGGAACGCCGCCCGAGTCGCGCGCGACTCGAAGCGCGGCGCGCTCTGCGTCCGAGAACAGGTCGGACGTCTCGAACGACCAGACGGCTTCGACCCGCTCATACGTCTCGCCGGCCAGCGTGTGCGCGAAATGGCCGGTGTGAGCCTGGCAGTACAGGCAGCCCGCGGTGCGCGAGACCACGTGCGCGATCAATTGCTTCAGTCCCGGCGGGACGCTGCCTTCACGCATGATCGAACCGAAGAACGGCTGGAACGCCTCCAGCACCCTGGGACGTCGTCCCAGTACATGGAACGACGTCGGCAGCGTGACTCCCGAGTCGCGCAGTTGCGCCAGGTACGGCGCTGCCTCAATCAACTCCTCTGTCGTCAGTGGTGTGACGCGGTTCATCTTGTCCTCCAGCGAATCAGCATCTGTTTCGGTCGGTCGGGAGGCGTCCAGCCGCCGTCCCCCTTTGTCAAGAGTTCAGTCACGGCCTCGTGGAGCAGAGGCAGCTTGTCTGAGTCGTCAGCCAACCATAGCTGTCTACGCGCCCAGTCCATCGCTCTGTCCGGCGAGTCAAACACGAACCGCTGACGCTCAGCATCTTGCTCCACCTCGTTGGTCTCCACATCGGCTCCGCGCGCCTGCAACAACTCGATGAACTCCACCGCTCCCGGAAGGTGAGCCTGCTCCTCCCCATGAATCACGGGCCAGACCTGCTGAAACAGCGATTGCGGGGAGTAGTCGAACTGCAGCGCGACACATTCGCGCGCGGCGGCTCGCTCCACCGTGTCGAGGAACGGGCCGATCTGCTCAACGTCGTATCCGACGTGAGAGATGAGGGCAACATCTGCCATGTCGGTGATTGCAGCGTCGTCCGAGGGCCAACGCTGGTTGCGAATCTCGACGTTGGTGACGCCGTGCTCGATCTGCATGTTTGCCAGTTCGGCGCGCATCGCCTGCGAGGGCTCGATGGCGATCACGTGCTTGACATGCAGGGCAAGCGGCAATGCAAGGCGACCGGCGCCCGCGCCAACGTCAACCCACGTGTCACCCATGGAGGCGACTGCGAGCAGCGCTTCCAGCGCCGAGTCGCCGATCCGCCGAGGGTCTGCCCGGAATGCCGACGCGAGCGGCCGATAATGGTCGCCGCTAGCCGGTTCCTCACGCACGCGCTCTGCCTGTTCGCGGTTGGCCGCTACCCGATCGGCCCAGGCTTGCATCAATTCCTCCGCCGACGATCCGCGGTCGCTGGAGTAAACTTTGCGCATGACCACCTCACCCGACCTCGAAATCGAGGAACTCCCGAATCTGACCGACCCAGTCTTGATCGTTGCCTGGGAGGGCTGGAACGACGCGGGCGAATCGGCTTCGACGGCGGCCCAGTACCTGATTCAGCAGCTGGGCGCGAGGCCGTTCGCCACTATCGATCCGGAAGAATTCTACGACTTCACGGAAGCACGACCGATGGCGCGCTATCGCAACGGTGAACGCTTTATTGCCTGGCCGGCGACCGAGTTCGTGCATCTACAGTCGCCCGATGGCGGACGCGACGTCGTCGTCGGCATTGGGATCGAGCCGCACTACCGCTGGAAGCGATACATGAGCGCGATGTCCGAGCTCGTTGACGCGATCGGGGCGAAGCTGATTCTTTCGCTTGGAGCGGTCGCGGCAGGGACTCCCCACACCCAGCCGGTTCACGTTCGCGGCTCGGCCAATAACTCGGCGCTGGCCGAGCGCTACAACATGCACCCGTCGCGATTCGAGGGACCCTCCGGCATCGTCGGCGTGTTCCACGACCACTGTCGCCGGCAGGGCATCGGCGGCGTCTCACTCTGGGCGTCGGTGCCACACTATTTGCCCGGCATCACGAATCCGGTTGGTGCGCAGTCGCTGCTACGCGTGGTCAGCGATATGACCGGCCTCAGATTCGATCTGGAACCGCTCGAGCGAGGCATCCAGCGTTTTCACGTCCAGCTCGAAGAGGCGCTGCAAGAGAACAGCGAGCTGCGAGACTACGTCGCCCGACTCGAGGAGGCCAGCCCGATGCCTCAGGCTGAACCCCAGCCAGAAGGTGAACTGCCCAGCGCCGACGCATTGATCGCCGACCTCGAGGATTTCTTCAGACAAGGCGGCGACAGCAACAACAACTGATTTCCCTCTCGTGTCGAGATGAGCGCCTACAGTGGAATCCACGAGGCGACCGGGAATCGGATAGAGCGGTGGTGAGCGATGTCGGATGTTGACCAGGTCAGCGACGACGATCGTCAGCAGGCGTCAGAAAAGAACCTCAACAAGATGTGGAAGTTCGCCCGCAACTTCGCGGAGAAGAGCGGGTCGTACCTGCATCCTCAGGAAGAGATCACCGAGTTCCTGGTGATCGGTCTGGCCAAGCACATTGACGACTACGGCCGTCCGCTCTGTCCGTGCAACTTCTACGAGGACAAGGCAGAAGAGGTCAAGGAGTCGACCTGGATCTGCCCCTGCGAGGAGATGCAGCGCTGGAAGT